>PLLD01000049.1 GCA_003141205.1 Gemmatimonadota bacterium | reverse complement strand
ATCCATCTGTTGCATCTGCGCTGTGGGGCGGAATATATGGGTTGCTCTAGCGACTTCGAAAGGCGAGATAACCGTCTCAAATCGATTAGAGGGTTACTCTAATGTCTATACGGAAAACCGCGTGATACTGAAGGGACTGATATCGGCGGGTGGCGTTTCTCCCGTGATCAGGGCGGCGACGCAGTCGCCTGTCAGAGGGGCGAGCAGGATACCGTTGCGGGAGTGGCCGCAGGCGTAGAGGAGGGAGGGCTGCTCGGGATCCCGGCCCAGGATGGGAAGCAAGTCGGGGGTCACGGGGCGCAGGCCGGCCCAGCTGTCGATGACCGGTGCCTCGGACAGTGCAGGGCAGAGGGCGATGGCCAGGGCGCGGAGGTGTGCCCGGGCGGCATCGGTCGTGGAGGCGTCGAAACCGGTGCGCTCCATCGTGGAGCCGACGAGGATCTCACCCGTCTCCCGCGGGACCAGGTAGCCGCCCTCACCGTAGACCACGCGGCCCAGCCGATGCAGAGGATCGGCGGCCGCATTCGCTCCGCCGAGCGCCAGAATCTGACCGCGGATCGGCTGGATGGGGAGCGCGCGCGGCAGTCCATCGATCATCGGGGCCCAGGCCCCCGCGGCCACGACGACGTGACCGGCGGAGAATCGCGCGTCCCCCGTCGTACGGCAGATGACGGAGTCGCCGATGAACTCGAGCGCGCGGACCGCATCCTCTGCGCAGCTGATGCCGGGGTGCGCGTCGACGGCCGCCTGGAGCGCGCCCAGGAGCGCGCGGGTGTCGACGGCACCGTCGCGGGGGTACAGCATCGCGCCGATCACCGGGGCCAGCGCGGGCTCGAGCGTGCGCACGGCAGCGGAGTCGAGCCATCGCGTGGCGTCCGTAACCGTGTTCCCGCTAACCGTGTTCCCGCTAACCGTGGTCACGCTGGCACGAGCGATCTCCGCGCGGGCGATTTCGGTACGCCGGGTGGCCGCGGTCGCCGAATCGAGCACGATCTCGAGTATTCCCCGGTCATTGTGGGGAACGACGACGTTCGAGAGCTCCCGGAGACTTGCCAGATAGGCCGCATAGCCATCGCGAGCCGCCATCGCGAACGCGTCCGACCGGGAGGTGTCGTGTGTCGCGCCGCGCTCGTGCGATGGGGCGAGCATCCCCGCGGCCGCGGGGGATGCCTCCCCGGTGCGGTGAATGCCGATCAGCGATACACGGGCGCCCCGCCTGGCCAGCGCGAGTGCGACGGTCAGCCCAACGACGCCCCCGCCTGCCACGACGACATCACGGACCTGCGCGCG
Organism: Gemmatimonadota bacterium; assembly: GCA_003141205.1. Lineage (GTDB taxonomy): Bacteria > Gemmatimonadota > Gemmatimonadetes > Gemmatimonadales > Gemmatimonadaceae > FEN-1251. The sequence continues at coordinate 29,245 of PLLD01000049.1, read as the reverse complement.
CGGTGCTGTCGACGGCATTGGAGGAATCCGGCCTCGCGCGTCCCGCCTGCATCGCGTACACGAGGGGCGGAGCGTCCGGCGCCGCGCGAAACGACCGGAGATAGAGATCGAGCGAGCCGAAGCTCAACTTCGATTTCAGCTGGAGCACGACGCGCGCGGAGTCGTCGGAGAGCCACACCTGGGCCTCTCCGTTCTTCGAAAAGATTCCCGACGTCTTGATCACGGGCTGAATGACGATGGCGGCGAATTTTCCGGCCGGCACCGAGACGGTCTCCCGGCGCAGGACGCGAATCGTGACGGGATTGCTCTTGGGATTGAAGTACCGGTCGAAGGTGAGGGTCTCGCCGACCACGAGCGGAATGGTACGGATGAAATACAGGAACGCGGCGTCGTCCAGAGGCGCGGAGACCGACGGCTGCTCGGGCTTCTGGTTTTCCACGTAGGCCTGGCGCTCCGGGTAGATCTCGTAGTCGCGCTGCCGGTGGGATCCCCCTTCCTCGAGGTGCTGCAGGAAGCGAAGGGACGACAGGGTGTGCACGTCGAACCAACTATCGAGCTGGTCGTTGACGTGGTAGAAGAACGTTCCCCCCTGAATGTGAAACTGGGCGTGCCACACGGCATGTCCGCGCAGCGAATCCGTGGGCGTGATGTCCATCGTCCCGGACCCCACGCGGACGATCCCGAATTTCACGTTGTACTCGGCGTGCTCGCCGACCCCGAAGGGCAGGCGACCGGTCGGCCGCACCGTCGTGTCGGCTGCGGGTCGGGGGGGGGGCGGCGGCGCGATGGTCACGCCGCCACCACCGCCGCGGGCGACGATGGAGTCCTGCGCGCGAGCGAGAGCGTGTGGCACGAGGAGGGGCGTGACGATGGCGACGACGTGCCTCACGCGGCGGGCGATCGCCGCGGCGGCGCACGCCGGGGTCACGAGCGGGCGACCCGGGCGGCCGCGAGGCGCTCCTCGCCGCGGGTCGAGCGGCCGTACCGGTAGAGGCTTAGCGCGTCCGCGAACGGACGAACCCGCGACGGGCGAGGCCGCAGGTCGTAGCGCTGCGGCAGCTCGATGGTTTCGATGCGGCGCGCCACACCGGCCGCGCGGCGCAGGATCTCGACGTTGGCCGTCCACCCCGTATGCGTGATGAGTGCCGCATCGGGCTCGAGGCGCTTGAGCGCCTCCCGCAGCACGGAAATTCGATACAGTCGAAACGAGCCGAAGGGGTCCGCGATCCCCGCCACGCGCCCGAATCGGCGAAGGACCCACGGCGCGACGCGCCGGAGGCGGCGTACCTCGGGAGGGAGGCCCGCGAGCTGGGCGGCCGGTCGCTCGACGACTACGACGTCCGCGCCGCCCTCGAAGCGTTTGATGAGCTCGGGCAGCTGCGCGGGGGGATCGGTGAAATCCCCCTGCATCGTGATGAGCGCGTCGCGCCGCGCGTGACGCGACCGCTGCGTGACCGTGCGGCACACGGCCTCGAGCGCTCGACCGTAACCCAGGTGGGCGTCGCCGCGCCGCACGGTGAGCGGGAGCACGTCGGTGTACGGGCGCAGGACATCGGCCGTCGCATCCGTGCTGGCATCATCGTACACGACGATCTCGTACTCGCGCGCGAACGCCTGGAAGGCCGCGCGGATCTGCCACAGCACGACGCCGATCGTCGGCGCCTCATTATAGACGGGGATTCCGATATAGAGCATGAGAGGAGATTGCGTCGGCCGTTCCGGCCTCGCAATGACTGCCGCGAGGCGGGTTGTCGACTGGAGTCTAATGGGCGGGGTGGGGAAGGACCCGCTCGTACACGTCGAGGGTGCCGCGCGCCATTCGCTCCACGCTGAATTCCGCGGCGCGTCGCGGTCCCGCCTCGGCGAGAGCTCGCCGAGCATCGCCGTCCTCGATCAGCCGGCTCGCGGCGCGTGCGAATGCCGCCGTGTCGTCCGCCGGGACGATCAACCCCGTCCGTCCGTCCTCGATCACCTCGGGGATCCCCCCTGTGGCGAACGCCACGGGCGGCACGCCGAGCGCCATGGCATCGATGATCGTGCTGCCGAGCCCTTCGCTGCGCGACGGGTGCCAGAGCAGATCGAGGCCCGCCATCGCGGCGTGGATGTCGTCGACGAACCCGGCCCGATACGACTCGAGCCCGCCGACGCTGGCTCGGCCACTCGATCGGCCTCCGCCCAGAAAGACCAGGCGCGCCCGGCGCCGCGCGGCCTCCGGCAGATGCTCGGCGATGGCGCCCAGGCGGGCGATCCCCTTTTCCGCCGTCATCGCCCCGACGATGCCGCACACGACGGCGTCGTCGGGCCAGCCCGCCTCCGCGCGCCAATCGCGCCGCCATTGCACGACGGGCGTCGGCACGCCGGAATAGACGACATCGATGCGGTCCGAGCCGATGCCGGCGGAGACCATGACATCGCGCACCGCGGCGGAGATCGCGATGAAATGCGCGACGCGGGCGCTGTACTTGAGTCGGGCGTGGCGCGGGCGATGCATGACGCGCCGTGTCACGACGAGTGGCGGGGTGGCCGACCCCCGGCGCGTCCAGGGTACGGCGAGCGCGGCGAGCGCGATCGCGTGGGCGCGTGCGTCGTGGGCGTGTACGATGTCCGGCTGCCAGGTCCGGAGGATCGTGCGGACGCCGCGCGCGGCGAGGAGGTCCCAATCGCTGCGCATCGACACCGACGACGCGGCCAATCCCGCATCGCGCAGCCGGCCGACGAGCGGCGCATCCGCGGCCCCGATCACGAGGGGCTCCACTCCCGCCGCGCGCAGCGCTTGGGCGAGGAGCAGGACCTGCCGCTGGCCGCCACGCCAGTCCCGGCCGGAGTCGATGTGCACCACGCGGAGCACCATGGTGTCCGCAAATTAGAGGTCCAGATCCCACACCGTGAGTAGCACTCGCTGACGGTGAGTGCCGGGCGTCGTTTCCAAGCGATTGGCCGGTCGTCGGTTGGCGGTGGAGGTCGTGCGCGGATTTTGGGGATGGTGCGTGGTCCCGATCGTGCGTAATGTGGTGGGAGAACGGATGTCGCGCGCTGGCGCGAATTCGCGGCGCGGGTGTCCCCAGCCGGAGATCGGCTCTGATGATTCGGGCTAACGTGCGACAGATGCTGCAGCGCTCGGATGCGCAGTTGGTGTTGCGCGTACTGGGTGCCGGGTCGGCTCTCGAGTACGACCGCGCCGAATCGGTGTTGCGCGAGCGTGGACTCGACGCGCTCCTGGACGATCCGCGGTTGCCGGTCGCGTTGCACGATGCGCGGCAGGGCGCATGCGCCTCGTACGGACTCGTCGCGTACGTGATGGTGCGGCACGCGCTGCGCGCGGCGGGAGAGGAGGATCGCGTGCTGGCGGACTACGTCGCGTCGATTCTGCTCCACTTCGGTCTGCGCGACCGCGCGGGCCGCGTAGCGGCAGCGGATGACGAGATCTTCACGACGCTCGCGGATCTCCTCGGTGCGGTCGACGGGCCCGATGCCCGGCGGTCGTTCCTGGTCCGGGCGCACCTCGGGAACTACGCGCTGTGGGTGAGCGGTCTCTTCCCCGACTACGTGGAGGCGCGGCGCTGGCGGCGCGGCGCGCCCGACCTCGACTACTTCGAGGCGGCGGGGCGCCGCGGCTTCGAGCTCGCGGCGGCGCATGAGCTGGCGTCGACGCAGGGGCTCGCACCGCTCTTCTCCGCCGCGGGGGAACGGTTTCGGACGTTACGCGTCGCGCTGAATCGCGTGAGCGATGCGTACCTCTTCCCGAATCACCACTCGCCCGAGCGGCTCATGCGACAGGTACGGGACGATGCGCGCTGGCGGTTCGTGAGCTGAGCGTACCGGCCCGCACGGCCGCGGCGAACGCCCGGAAGAGGCCATGGTCCGATGCCCCAAGGTCGCCCACGAACTCCTCGGGGTGCCACTGCACGCCGAGCACCCACCATCGGTCGTCCGGAGGTGTCTCGACCCCTTCGACTATCCCGTCGGGCGCGTGCGCGGTGACGCGCAGCCCCCGGCCGATCCGGTCCAGCGCCTGATGATGAAAGGAGTTCACCGCGACGTCGGTCGCTCCGACCGCGCGCGCGAGGCGCGAGTCCGGCTCGATATGCACCATATGGGTGCGCTGATCCCGGGACGCTGACTGATCGTGCGCCAGGTCGCTCGAGCGCTCGCTCCGGATGTCCTGGATCAGGGTGCCGCCCAGCGCGACGTTGAGCAGCTGGATCCCGCGGCAGATGGCGAGCGTCGGGAGCGCGCGCTCCCGGGCGCCGCGGACCAGCGCGATCTCCATCGTGTCCCGATCGACGCTGACGGTCTGCAGGTGGGGACTTGGCGCCGCTCCATAGGCCGCCGGATCCACGTCCTCCCCCCCCGTCAGCACGATTCCGTCGACCGCATCGAGCACCCGTAACGTCGCCCCCGACGCGTCGTGCGCGAACGGCGCCACGACCACGGGGACGAGTCCGGCGCGCTCGATCACACGGAGATACGCGGCGGTCACGCGGACGCGTGAGACATCGACCTCCTCGCGAATGGCCGCCGTGACCGCGACGAGGGGGTGGCGAGGCATGTTCGCGGGAATATATGCTACGCCGGGATATGGCACAGCGACGAGAGACGTGGATGGCGGTGGGGGTCGGGGTGCTGCTGGCCGCGGGACGGGCCATGGCCCAGACTCCCGTGGGATGCGACGGCAAGATCATCAGCGCCGTCATCGTCCATCCGCGGCCGCCATCCGCCGGCGACCTGCCCGGGATCGTCGGCGCGGCGGTCCGCAAGGCCAGCGCGATCCATGCGGTCACGCGCCCTCGCGTCATCGAGGCGTTCCTCGCGCTTCACGCCGGCGACGTGTGCACGGAGCTGCGACGGGGGGAATCGGAACGCATTCTCCGCGACCTGCCGTTCATCGTCAGCGCCAGGATTACCGCCACGGCGGACGACCGCGGGCGGGTGCAGCTCGACGTGTACACGACCGACGAGACATCGCTGCTCCTGAATGCGAACGTGCAGGGCGCCTCCCCCTATTTCACGCGCGCGCGCCTCGGCGACGGCAATACGGGTGGTCAGGGGCTACTCACCGAGGCGGACTGGCGCGAGGGATTCGGCTATCGCGACCACTACGGCGCGCAGGTCACCGATTACGCGCTGTTCGGGCGGCCACTGGGACTCTCCCTGCAGGGCTCGCGCGACGAGATCGGGGGAACCTGGCACGCGACCTTCGTGCGCCCCTTTTACAGCGATCTCCAGAAGTTCGGCTGGCTCGTAGATGCGGGGGAGATCCGCATCTACATCCCCTTTCTGCGTCCCACGTCCCCCGACGCGGTTGACCTCGATTACACGCGGCACTGGGACCAGGTGGGGGGCATCGCGCGGCTTGGCCGGCCCGGGCACCTGACGCTGTACGGCGTGACGCTATCGGAAGAGCGTGAGGAATCCGGTGCGATTCCCGTCTACGTCACCGATTCCGGTCTCCGTAACGACACGATCGACACCTTTGCCTCGCAATACTCGCAACACCACATCGCGCGGCTCAACGCCCTCTGGGGGATTCGCGAGATTCGCTACCGCCAGGCGCGCGGGTTCGACGCCTTGACGGGCGTGCAGGACATCGCGACGGGAGTGCAGTTCGGCACGCTGGTCGGTCACAGTCTCGCCCTGCTCGGTGCGCAGGACAACGATGTCTTCGTGTCGTCCACCTTGTACGCGGGCGCTGGAAATGCCCATTCCTTCGTCGGCTTCCAGGCCGATGGGGAGGGACGCGAGGATCTGTCGACATCGCACTGGGATGGCGTCCTCACCGGCGCGCGCCTCGCCTGGTATTGGAAGCCGCTGCCGGACCAGACGGTGATCGTCAGCTCGGAATTCGGGATCGGCCTCCAGCCGCGCTTGCCGTTCGCGCTCACCCTGGGCGATCCGGATGGAGGGGTCCGTGGTTATACGACGGCGCGCGTCGTCGGCGGAGCGCGCAGCGTCACGCGCATCGAAGAGCGCTGGTCATGGGGCTCCTTTCACCATTTCGCCGATCTGGGGCTCGCCACGTTCGTCGACGGCGGGCAGATGTGGGCGGAGCACGTCCCCTTTGGCGTCAATACCGGGATGGTGGTCGGTGCGGGCTTCGGATTGCTCGCCGCCGTGCCTCCGCAGTCCAAGCGGCTCCTCCGCGTCGACTTCGATTTTCCCATCACGCACGAGCCATACGCCCGATTCGTAATCCGGTTCAGTACGACGGACCGGACCCGTGCCTTCTACGTCGAGCCGCGCGACTTCTCCCGCGCCCGCGAGCAAACGGTTCCCACGAGCATCTTCCAGTTCCCCTCGAACTGAGGCCGTGTGGCCGTGGCACGATGCCGTGGCACGATGCCGTGGCACGATGCCGTGTCCGAGCCCGTGTCGTCACGCGGTCTCCGCGCCGGTGAGGCGAGCGAGCGTCGGCACGAGCAGGGCCAACGCAATCGCGGCGACGAGTGCCGCGACGACCGGGATCGCGAAGAACGCAGCCTGGGAATGCATACGTGACGTGAGGGCCGCCAGCTCGCCGGCCAGCTTCTCTCCTCCGGCGATGGCGAGGAACCACGCTCCCATGAGAACGGACGCGTAGCGAGCGGGCGCAAGCTTGCTGACGTAGGAGAGACCAACGGGGGACAGGCAGAGCTCGCCGAGGACGCTGAACAGATAGAAGCTGGAGAGCCACCCCGGGCCCGCGACGGCGCAGGATCCGCTGCCGTGCCCGGCGAGACAGGTATCCACCAGTCGTCCGGCGGCGACCATGAAGAGGTATCCCCCGCCGATACACGCCAGGCCGATCGCCATCTTTAACGGGGTGGATGGCTCCTTTCCACGTGCGCCCAGCGCCTGCCAGAGCGCTGCGAATGCCGGGGCGAAGAGGAGCACGAAGAACGGTTGCTCGGACTGCAACCAGCTCGATGGCACCGACATCCCGAGGACGTGCAGGTTGGTATATCGGTCGGCGAACAGATTCAGCGAGCTTCCGGCCTGCTCGTACGCCATCCAGAAAATCACGGTGAAGACGAAGGTGAGCAGCAAAGCGACGACGCGCCGGCGCTCGGCGGTCGTGAGGGGCGGCTCCGCCAGCGTCCCGTCCCGCGCTCCCGAGTGCAGCGTCGTGCGGTACGGAAGACCGATCCCCGGCAGGTAGCGCTCGCGGAGGCTGAGGTACACCGCCAGGCCGACCAACATGCCCACGCCCGCGGCGGCGAATCCCCAGCGCCAGCTGCGGGCGGGATCGAGGCCGGCGCTCTCGAGCAAATGCCGGAAGCCGGCGCCCTGCGCCAGGTAGCCGCAGATGAGCGGCGCGATGAAGCCGCCGAGGTTGATCCCCATGTAGAAGATCGTGAATCCTGCGTCGCGCCGCCGATCCCCCGGCTTGTACAGCTGGCCGACCATGGTCGAGACATTGGGCTTGAAGAAGCCGGTGCCGATGATCACGAGCGCGAGTCCGATGTAGAACGAGGCCATCGTCTCGAAAGCCAGCGCGAAGTGCCCGGCGGCGATGATGCAGCCGCCGATCACGAGCGATCGTCTCGTTCCGATCAGCTTGTCCGCGAGGTAGCCCCCGATCAGCGGCGTCAGATAGACGAGTCCGGTGTACGTCCCGTAGAGATGGTCGGCTCGTGCGTCCGACCATCGGACGACGTTGACGAGGTAGAGGACGAGGAGAGCCCGCATCCCGTAGAACGAGAAGCGCTCCCACATCTCGACGACGAAGAGCAGCGCGAGCCCACGGGGGTGCCCGAACAGCGCGCGGTCATCGAAGGCGAAGGGGCGGTCAGTCGCGGTACCGAGCGTCTCGGGGTCGATGGCGGTCATGCGGCTCGCGAAGGTGAGTGGGGATGTCGAACGGGTTCCTTGAGACACGCCGCCCAGTGACCGGGGGCCTTCTCTTCCAGCGGCGGATCGATCCGCGCGCACTCCGCGTCCTTGGCCGGATGCGGGCACCGTGCGTGGAAGACGCATCCCGTCGGAGGCTGCGCGGGTCCCGGCGGCTCGCCCTGGAGCGGCGCGCCCTGGAGCGGCGCGCCCTGGAGCGGGGCGCCCCTGGCGCGCAGGCCCCGGTCGAGTCGCGGGACGGATGCCAACAGGGCCTGGGTGTAGGGCATTATCGGATCACGGTAGACGCCGGCCGTCGGTCCAATCTCGACCAGCTTCCCGAAGTACATGACACCGACGCGCGTTGCAACATGTGCGATGAGAGCGAGGTCGTGCCCGATGAAGAGATAGGTCAATCCGTGCGCCCGTTGCAGATCGCGCAATAGGTTGATGACTTGCGCCTGCATCGACACATCGAGCGCCGACACCGGCTCGTCACACACCACGAAGTCCGGATCCACGGCGAGGGCCCGCGCGATGCCGGCGCGCTGGCGCTGACCGCCGGAGCACTCGTGCGGGTAGCGTCGGGCGATCGCGGCCGGCAACCCGACTTCGTCCAGCAGCTGCCGTACCCGCGCGGCTGCCGCCGCGCCCTCCGCAATTCGATGGATCGTGAGCCCTTCGCCGACCGTGACCGCAATGGGCAATCGCGGATCGAGCACCGACCCGGGATCCTGGAAGACGATCTGCATCCGCTGCCGGAGCTTCCGCAACGGGGCGCGGTCGAGCGTCCCGACATCGACGCCATCGAAATGCACGGTGCCGGACGTCGGCTCCGTGAGACGCAGGATCGCATGCGCCGTCGTTGTCTTGCCGCTGCCGGATTCCCCGACCAGGCCAAGGGTCTCCCCCCGGCTCACGGTAAAGGACACATCCTCGACGGCTCGAATGATCCCGACCCGCCGGCTGAAGGCTCCACGCGTGAGTGCGTAGTGCTTCGTGAGCCGGTCGACCGTGAGGAGGGGTCGCGCCATCGCCTCGATCATGCTGTGCTCGCTGCGGTAACAACGCGGCGCCCCGGCTCCGCCGCGAGATGGCAGCGCGACTCGTGCCCCGCGGAAATGGCGTACAGCGGGGGATGCTCCGCCTCGCAGCGCGACCAGGCGAACGCGCACCGCTCGCGGAACCGGCAGCCCCGCGGCCAGTCCGTCGCGGAGGGCACGGCGCCCGGGATGACGGCGAGGCGGTCGCCCGGATGGCTCAGATCCGGAAGGGCCCGCAGCAGCCCGGTCGCGTACGGGTGGTGCGGCTCGGCGAAAAAGAGCTCGGCGGGAGCGCTCTCAACGACCTCGCCCGCGTACATGACGATCACGCGGTCGGCCAGCGCGGCGGCGACGCCGAGGTCATGGGTAATGAACAGAATCGCCATCCCGAGTTGGCGCTGCAGCTCGCCGAGGAGCGCGAGGATCTGCGCCTGCACGGTAATGTCCAGCGCGGTCGTGGGCTCGTCGGCGATGAGCAGCGCGGGGTGCATGGCGAGGGCGATGGCGAGCATGACGCGCTGCCGCATCCCGCCCGAGAGCTCGTGCGGGTACTGATGCGCCCGATCTGCGGGGCCCGGTATTCCGGTGAGCGTGAGCAAATCCACGGCCCGCGCCCACGCGGCGCCGGGCGCGATTGCGGGCGTGTGAATCCGGACCACCTCCGCGACCTGGTCGCCGACCCGAATCACGGGGTCCAGCGCGGTCATCGCGTCCTGAAATACCATCCCGATGCGCGCCCCCCGGACGGCACGCCAGCCGGATGCGTCGAGGGCCATGAGGTCGCGCCCCTCGAATTCCACGCTGCTGCCGGGCGCGATCGTGGCCGTCGGCGGCAGCAGCCGGAGCAGCGACAGCGCCAGCGCCGTCTTGCCGCATCCCGATTCGCCCACGATGCAGACGGTCTCGCCCGTGCGTAGGGAGAAGGACACGCCATCGACGGCGCGGGCGCATCCCGAGTCCGTCCGGAAGGAGGTGCGCAGGTCGCGCACGGACAGCAGCGGCGCGGCGGACGCGGGTGTCGCGAGCCCCGCACTCATGCGACGTGACGCCGGCGCGGGTCGGCGGCGGCGCGCAATCCGTCGCCGACGACGTTGACGGCCATCACCGTGATGAGGATCGCGAGCCCCGGAAAGACGGACATCCACCACAGCGCCCGGATCTGGTCGGCGCCGTCCTGCATCACGTTGCCCCAGCTGGGCTCCGGCGGCTGCACGCCAAGACCAAGAAAGGAGAGCCCGGCCTCGAGCAGGATGACGTTGGCGACGCCCAGCGTCGCCGACACGATGACGGGGGAGAGCGCGTTCGGGAGGATATGGCGGAAGAGGGTGCGCGCGGGCGTCGCGCCGAGAGCACGAGCGGCGGTGACCCAATCGCGGGAGCGCAGCCCGAGGACTTCCGAGCGGACGAGCCGGCTGACGCTGAGCCACCCGGTGCACCCAATGACCACGATGAGAACCGCGGCGGAGACGTGACCCCAGAGAGCGAGCACGGTGATGAGGAGGAGCACGCGCGGGATGGACAGCGCGGCATCCACGCCGCGCATCAGGAGGTCGTCGACGCGCCCGCCCGCGTATCCCGCCACGGCGCCGTACACTGTGCCCAACGTGGTTGCGGTCAGAACGGAGAGGGCCGCGACCGCGAGCGACACTCGGCTCCCCAGGAGCACCCGGCTCAGCACATCCCGGCTGAGCGGATCCGTGCCGAAGGGATGGGCGAGGGATGGCGGCCGGCTCTTCAGCGTATCGATGCCCAGTTGGGCCACGGCGTCGTACGGCGCGATCAGGGGAGCGACGAGCGCGACGACAACGACCGCGACGACAACGGCGAGACCGGCCATTGCCGCGTGATCGCGCCGGAACCGACTGGCGATGGCGCGCCAGGGTCCAATGCCCGGTGCCCCATCGCGCGATTCAGACACGGAGCGGCACGGGCGGGAGGGGACGCGCGATCGCGCCCGTGCGGCGGCGGGGATCCACGAGGGCGGCGAGGACATCCGCGAGGAGGCTGCCGATGGCGACAAGGACGCTGCCGACGATCGCAACGGCGACGACGACCGCATAATCCCGAGTGGCGACGGCGTCGACGGCGAGGGCGCCGAGCCCGGGCCACGCGAAGACCTTCTCGATGAAGACCTGGCCGCCGAGAAAGCCGGGCAGGGCGAGACCGAAGAGCGTGATCACCGGGGCGGCCGCATTGCGCAGGGCGTGGCGCAACATCACCTGTCGCTCGGACAGCCCCTTTGCGCGCGCGGTGCGGAGGTAATCGTCGTGCGCGACGTCGAGGAGCGCCGAGCGCTGATACCGCGCGACGGCCGCGGCGGAGAGGACCGTGAGGGTGAGGGCGGGGAGGACGACGTGCCGGGCGCGGTCGAGTGCCGCCGCGAGGGGGCCGAGATAGGGGTGCATCACAGGGTCGACGACCCCGCCGGCGGGGAAGAGCGGTAGCCAGACGGCGAATGCGAGGATCGCGAGCTGGGCCAGCCAGAAATCCGGGAGTGAGTACCCGGCGAGGGTGATCGCGCCAATGGCCCGATCGGTCAGCGAGCCATGCCGCATCGCTTGCACGACGCCGATCGCAATCCCCAGGCCGAAGCTGAGGAGCAGAGCGATCCCCATGAGGACGAGCGTGTTGGGGATGGCGCGGGCGAGCACGGTGCGGACCGGCTCCTGGCGCGCGATCGAATATCCGAGCTCGCCGCGCGCGATGCCGGCGACGAACCGGACGTACTGATCCGGGAGTGAACGGTCGAAGCCGTACACGTGGCGCCAGTGGTCCCGCACCGCCTGGGTGACGCGCGGGTCGTCGAGGGCGCCCGCGAACGGGTCGCCGGGCGCGAGATGAATGAGGGCGAACGTCGCCGTCACCGCGATGGCGATGACGATCGCGGCCTGGGCCGCGCGGCGGAGGAGAAAGGTCAGCAGCGGACGGCGCCCTCGTATGGCGGGCGGCCGGCGAGGGTCAGAGCGCCGCGGCGAGTCGCCGCACGCCCTCGAGCACCTGCTCCCGCGGAGCGGCGTACGAGACGCGCACCCATTCCGGCGTCAGAAACGCTGCCCCCGGCACGACGGCGACCCCCTGGGTGTCGAGCAGCCGCGTCGCGAACGCACCGCCGTCGCCGCCGACATCGATGTACAGATAGAACGCGCCATCGGGGCGCACGTACCGGACGCCGGCGGCATCCAGGAGCGCGGTCGCGGCGTCGCGGCGCGCGCGGAACTCGCGCACCATCTCGGCGATCGAGGCATCGGCCGCGGCGACGTCCGTCAGCGCCGCGACGGCTGCGTGCTGCGATACGGCTGCGGGGTTGGAGGTCGTATGCGACTGGAACGCGGTCATCGCGGCCGACACGGTGCGGGGCGCGATGGCCCATCCGATACGCCATCCCGTCATCGCATACGCCTTGGCAACGCCGTTCACGAGGATGAGGCGGTCGCGCGAGGACGCGAGCTCGAGGACGGAAGTCGCGGGCGTATCATAGGTGATGCGGGCGTAGATCTCGTCGCTGATGATCCACCATCCGCGCTCCTCGGCGAGCGCGACGATCTCCGCCAACTCGCTCCGGCCGTACACCGCCCCGGTTGGATTGCTCGGCGAGTTGAGCAGGATCCCGCGCGTGCGCGGAGTCGCGGCGGCGGCCAGCGATGCGGCCGTCACTTTCAGGTCCCGCTCGCGGTCGCCCCATACCGGAACGGCTGTCGCCCGCGCGAGCGCGACCATCTCGTAGTAACTCGTCCAGCTCGGCGTGGGGATCAGGACTTCGTCGCCCGGTCCGAAGAGTACGAAGCAGGCATTGAACAGCGACTGCTTCGATCCGTTCGACACGACGACGTCCGCGGCCTGGATCGGATCCCCGCCGGCCGTCGCGCCGCGACCCGCGATGGCGGTGGCCTCCGCGGCGATCGCCTGGCGCAGGGGAAGGATCCCTTCCGTCGCGGTGTAGTGCGTCGCACCGGCATCGATCGCCTTGTGCGCCGCGTTCCGGATGAATGCCGGTGTGTCGAAGTCCGGCTCTCCCGCGCCCAGATCGATCACCTCGCGGCCGGCGGCGCGCAGGGAGCGCGCGCGATTGGCGACGGCGATCGTCGCGGATTCCTTCAGCTCGGCGATGTTCTGCGAGGGGGCGTACGTCGTGGAGGCGGCGGCGATGGGCGCGAGCTCGGCGGTGGGCGGCATGCGGCAGAAGATACAATAAACACGCACCCCCTACCACGGAAACCGTGATAGGGGGCTCCACCGCCGCCGCGGACCGCGTTGCCGTCAGGCGTTGCGGGACACGGGCGTCAGCGACTGGGGGAAGTGTACGCGGTCGCGCGCCACGTCCCGTCATCCGGCGGGACGGCTGCATCACGGTCTGCGGACGCGCGGGCGCCCGCGTGACGGTGACCGCTCCATCGGCGTCCAGAGCACACATGGGTGTCATCGCAGCGCTGCTTCCGCAGCCGGCGCGGCTTCAGCGGCTACGCTCGGCGGTCCGCGAGCGCCACACGATTGCGCCGTGCGACGATTGGACGGCGTTGACGCGGACGTGTGAGGAGGAGCCCGTCCACCTCGCCGTGCTGGATCTGTACGCTGGCGATCCGGGGAGCCCGCCCAGCCTCGAGCGGGTTCGTGTGCTCAAGCTCCGATTTCCGCGCGTGGCGCTCATCGCCTACGTCTCGATCACCGTCGAGCGCGCGCGTGACATGTTCGATGCGGGCCGCTTCGGCCTGGATGGCCTGATCGTCGCCGATGTCGACGATACGCCGCCGAGTGTGATCGCCCAGATCGAGAAAGCCGAAGCCCGGAGCGTGGCCTCGGTCGTGCGGCCGGTGGTCGCCGGACTCAAGCCCGGCGTGCGCGATGCGGTACTGGCCGCCGTCACGCGGGCGCACGAGCGCCTGACGCCCGATGCATTCGCCCGCCTGCTCATGCTGCCGCGCCGGCAGCTGACGCGGCGGCTGGCTGAGGCCGGCTTCCCGCCCCCGCACCGCCTGCTCACGTGGGGCAGACTCATCCTGGCCGCCCACATGCTCCAGGACGAGGGGCGCAGCGCCGACGGGGTCGCCCAGGTCCTGGATTTTCCCTCCGGCAGCGCGTTCCGGAATACGTGCCAGCGCTACCTGCATGCGACCCCGCAGCAGATTCGCCAACGGGGCGGAGCGGCGCACGTGATCGCCGCATTCATGGCACAGGTCGCGGCGCAGGACCTTGACGGCGAGGCTCGGGGTAGGGAAACTCCACCCGATCGGGCCGACAACGCGGTCGTGCGGCCATCCTCCCTTCGCCCGGACGACGACGCATGACGCTCGTAGTGGGCCTTACAGGAAACATCGCCAGCGGGAAATCGACGGTCGCGCGGCTCCTCTCCGAGCGCGGGGCGACGATCATCGATGCCGATGTGCTGTCGCGCAGGGCCGTCGAAACGGGTACCGAGGCCTATCGCCGGATCATCGACCGCTGGGGCGCCGCGATCGTTGGAGCGGATGGCGTCCTCGATCGTGCCGCGCTGCGGCGACGCGTTTTTCGGGAGCCGGCGGATCTCGAGGCATTGAACGCGATCGTGCATCCCGAGGTGCTGCGCCTGCGGAACCGGCTGATCAACGAGGCGCGGGAGCGGGGCGAGCGGGTGGTGATCTGCGACACGCCCCTGCTGTTCGAGCGACACCTCACGGATGAGGTCGATCGGATCGTTCTGGTCGATGCCCCGCGCCCCCTCCGCCTGGAGCGCCTGGTCGGCGAGCGCGGGCTGACCGAGACGGAAGCGCTCGACATGATCGCGGCCCAGATGCCGTCGCAACTCAAGCGCGCGCGGGCGGACGTGGTGATCGACAACACGGGCACGCTGGCCGAGCTCGCGGCGCGCGTCGGCGAGGTATGGGCCGAGCTGGAGCGCGCGGCGGACGCCCTGGTATCGCCGGTCGGGACGTGATTCGGGTGGCGCGCTCAGGGCGCGCCATTCTCGCAGGAGCCGCCGTTGCCGCCGGTGCCGCCGGCGCCGCCGGCGCCGCCATTGCCTGCCAGGGCGGCGCGAGCGCGAGCCGCGGCGCCTCCGGGGCCGGGGCGACCGGTGGGACGATCGTGGTCGCCGTGCCGGCCGATGTGAAGAGCCTGATCCCGCCGTACGCGACGTCGGTCCAGAGCAAGCTCGTCACGTCGCTGCTCTTCGATCGCCTGGCGGAGATCGGGGACGATCTCAATACGATTGGCGACGAGGGTTTTACGCCGCGCCTGGCGGAGCGCTGGGAATGGGCGCGGGACTCGCTCTCGATTGCGTTTCACCTGAATCCCCGCGCGCGCTGGCACGATGGCCTGCCGGTGCGGGCGGAGGACGTGCGCTTCACCTACGGCATGGACCGCGACTCCACCGTGGGCACCGATCTCGCGCCGTTGCTCGCCCGTATCGATTCGGTGTCGACCCCGGATTCGCTGACGGCGGTCTTCTGGTTCTCACGCCGGTATCCGGAGCAGTTTTTCGACGCGACGTACCAGATGCTGATCTGCCCCGCGCACGTGCTCGCGCGCATCCCGCCGGCGGGTCTCCGGGACGCCGAGTTCGCTCGGCATCCGATTGGCACGGGGCGGTTCCGCTTCGCCGCGTGGACGCCGGACGCGTCGCTCGAGCTCGTGGCGGACACGGGCAATTATCGCGGTCGGGCCCTGCTCGACCGGCTGATTCTGAGTGTCGCGCCGGATTTCACGACGGCCGTCGCGCGTCTCTTCGCGGGCGAGGCCGACGTCTTCGAGACGCTGCGGCCGGAGAATCTCGCCGAGCTCGCCCGGCACCCCGAGCTCCGCGGCGTGCCCTACACCGATCCGTCGTACGGATTCCTCTGGTTCAACTTGCACGACCGCGCGCGCCCCGCGGCGCACCCACTATTCGGCAATCGCGCGCTCCGGCGCGCGCTTGGCATGGCGCTCGACCGCGATCGCATGGTCCGCAACGTCTTCGACTCCCTCGGCCGCGTCGCGACCGGGCCGTTCTACCACTCGGCCGCATTCGCGGACCCCACGATCGTCGACCTGCCCTACGACACGGTGCGCGCCAACCGGACGCTCGATTCGCTTGGGTGGCGCCGGGGGGGGGACGGCGTGCGCGTGCGAGACGGGCGTCCGCTGGCGTTCCCGCTCACCGTCCCGACGTCGAGCGCCGCCCGGATGCGATTTGCGGCGCTCGTCCAGGACCAACTCGCCCGCGTGGGCGCGCGCGTGACCATCGATGCCCTGGAGTTCGGTGCGTATCACGCGCGGCTCCAGGCACATGATTTCGATGCCGCGATCAACGTCTGGGTGAACGACCCCAGTCCGAGCGGAGAGCGCCAGACCTGGTCCACCGCCGGGGAGCACGGCGGCCTCAATTGGGGGTCGTACTCGAATCCCGTCTTCGACGCCGCGCTGGATTCGGCGCTCGGAGCGATGGCGCCCGGTGCCGCGCGCGCGCATTTTCACAGCGCCTTTCAGACGATCACGGACGACGCGCCCGCAGTGTGGCTCTACGAGCCCCAGCAGATCGCCGGTGTGCACCGGCGGATACGCCTCGCTCCGTTCCGGGCGGACGCGTGGTGGGCGCACCTCGCCGACTGGTCGATTCCCGCGGACGCGTGGATCGAACGGGATCGGATCGGATTGGGGAGGCGGTAGGCCGTCCTCACAGCGACCGTTCGTCGAGGCACCAGCTGCGCGCACATCGAAAGACCTCGTGCCAGCTCCCCCGCGCCCACTGCAGGATCGTGATGTAGGCGTCGCCACCGTAGGTCCACGTCTCGAGCACGAGCTCATCGACGCCATCGCCGTCGAGATCCAGGTGGTCGATGTATCGCCGATAGGTCGCGCCGACGGACGGTCCATTCACCGTGAGACGATACGTCGGCGTGTATCCGAAGCCCGTCTTGTCGGCGATGACGAAGACGTAGGTCGTCGTCGCGCCGTGCGCCGGCGACACGGCCGCCGGATCGACGAACGAGGCGATCAGGGTGGGCTCCGCGGTCGTGCCGGTGTGGATCGCCGTGGCGTGAAAATCGAGCGAATCGAGCCGCGCGCGCGGGATTTTTGCTGCTTTCCCGACCTGGAGCGCGAGGCGGCGCGCCACCTGGACTGCGATGGGGGTCGTCAGGCTTTCGGTCGCGCTGGCGGCGGCGCTCGAGAGCGCGACGTTGGACGCGAGAAACTCCGCCGTTATCCCCTCGGGGACGCCCGAATCGATGGCGACCGCGGCGAGGGGCATGGCGTGATGGCAGTTGGGCAGACGGTATAGGGGCCTGGTCGGGTCGTCCCACATTCCGTGGAGCACTTTCGCGGCCCCGACCGCGTGCCCGTCCTGATACAGCGCGTATGCGGTTCCGGGCCGGTAGAAGCGCCGGTCGAAACGGGCCCAATCGATCGGAGACAGATCGATGTCCCGCACGACCTTGCCGTCGAGCACAGCCACGGGAACGATGCGCGGATCGGACCGCCCGCCGAAGACCTCGAACAGCATGCGGGGGACGGTCGCGGAGTCCAGCACGGCCGCTTCGCGCGCGGGCGCGGCGGCGGGGTCACGCCCTCGCCAGATGCGCTCGACCGGAATCGCCTTGTCGCATCCGGCAACCGTCGTTAGCGTTCCGAGCAGAACGCCGGTGAGCGCTGCACGGGCGCGGATCGCCGCGCTGATAGTGCCGAGAGTCATGTATGGACGCACGCCTCCGCCGCTTACTGAGTCGATGGGCCCCTGATTTTCCGGATCTGCACTTCGCCCCGGCCGGCGCGGGGGACATGGGGCCTGCTCTGGAGACGCTTCCCGCGGATTCCGAGTCACCGCGGCTGGTGACTCCGGAGGCCGTCGAGGGGGCCGATCTCGAGCCGCGGCCGGTCCGGTCTCCGGAGCCCGGCTTCGCGGCCTTTCTGGACGGCATACAACGGAGTGTCGTGATCGGACATGCGGAGGGGGTCCCGCTGGTGGCGGCGACGGTGGCGGCGGTCATTCGGCGGCGGGTGGGCCGGCGCCTGATGACGGATGGGCGCGGGCCGGCCATCCGGCGTCGGGTGTACGTGCCGCGCCACCTCGTACCCGCTGCGCTGTGGGACATGGCGGAGCGCGAAGGGTATGCGCCGTGCGACACCGGCACGGACGGCAGGCCGGGCGGGGACGGGAGCGCGCACCCGACCGCCGTGCAGGAGCGGGCCTATCATCTGGTGCAGCAGGATCGCGAGCAGCTGTAGCAGCGGCTGGCGGAGGAATGGTGTGCGGCGGAATCCGCGCCCCTCTACATCGATGGCGGAATCAGCAAGAGCGAGCGTGTGGCGACGGCGGCATGCGCGGTCGGGATCGTGAAAAGCCACCGAACCCTGTACGTCGACGCGGCCGCACTGTCGACGCTCGCGCGCCTCGAGGCGGGCCAGCGTACGACGGCCTTTCGCGTCACGTCCCAGCGGCGCACCCCCGTGGTGAGCTGGTATCTCCGGCTGCGCGAGGCCGCGGGCCGCGGGCCGCTCTGGGGGCTGGTGCGCATCGAGGTCGCGGACGCCCGGGGCGATACGGCGGCCGTTGCGGCGCGCGCCGACACGGTGTCGCGCTGGGTGCTGGCCGAGCGGTCGCCGCTGGCGTTGCCGGACGGCCGGTGGGATCGCATGGCGTACGGGATCCGCGATTGCGAGACCTTTCTGCGCGCGGTGGTTTGATGGACGGCCTCAATGGACGCCCGCACCCGCTCGGGCGCGTCGTCGCCACGGAGCGGCGCCCCAACACCCCGCACGAGTTCCACTTCTGGACGGCGCTCGATGCCGCGATCGGAATCGGGACGATCGTCCGTGTCGCGGGCACCCACGCGATCGCCGGCCACGTCCCTTCGATTTACGGGGTCGTGGTCGAAGGCTTCAGCTACAGCGATCTCGCGAGCCCGCTCCACGACGTGCTCGGCAGCGACGGAATCCCCGAGCGCGCCGCGCACGGGCCGACGGACCGCGCCGAGATCCGCCTGTATACCGCGGCCGTGCTCCGGCAGGTCCCGGACGAGCCATTGCAGCCCGTCCCGCTCGGCGAGGTCTTCCTCGCGGACGATGCCGACATTGCGTGCGCTCTGCGGATGGACGGCTATCTCCGCCCAGACGCGCGCACGGCGATCCCGATCGGTGTCTACCACGCCGGGGGGACGTCGTCACCGATCTATCTCGATGCCGACTTTCTGCTTGGACCGGAAGCCGCGCACCTGACGATCACCGGCGTGTCGGGATTGGCGACCAAGACGAGCGCGGTCGAGTGGCTGCTCGCCTCGATCTTCGCGCACTTCCCCGAGAAGAAGGGCACGATCGCCGCGGTCTGTTTCAACGTGAAGGGTCCCGATCTCTGTTTCCTCGACCAGCCCGCGACCGGGCTGGATCCCGCCGATCTCGCGCTCTACGAACGTCTCGGCGTGCCCGCCCGACCCTTCGAGCGGGTGCAGTATTTCGCGCCGCACGCGCCCGACGGATTCACGCTCAATACCCTCCGCTCGCACGAGGCGCTCGCCCATAACGTGACCGCGTTGCGGTGGGGGCTGGGCGAGGTCATGGAGTTCGCCGAGGTCCTGCTCAACAAGGATGACGTGGATGCCAAGGCGGACGCGCTCATCGACTTCATCAGTCATGAGGTCATCGGGCGGCAGTTCACCGATACCATGCTGCAGCGGCCGCACGTCGTCCGATCGTTCGCGGATCTCGCCGCCTGGTTCCAGGATGTGTTGCGGGGGCTCGAGCAGCGCAACGCGGAGAGCTGGCGGACCCACCATGTGGCCACGATTCGCAAGGTGCGCAACCGGCTGACGAACATCGCGCAGCGGTGCGCGGGCCTCGTGACCAACGACGGTGTCGTGAGCGATCTCCCCTGGGGCAGCTTCGCCGATCGCACGGTGTATGTGGTCGACGTGGCGAATCTGGAGGAGGATGCGCAGGACCTCGTGTTCACGCGCGTCGTACCCATGCTGCGGCAGCAACTCGAGCGGCGCTCGCTGGGCGTGCAGCACGTCATCGTCTTCGTCGACGAGCTCAACAAGTACGCGCCGAGCGACGGGCCCGATACGTACGTGCGCAAAATGCTGTTGGACGTCGCCGAGCGCGGCCGGTACCTGGGGCTGGTACTCTTCGGCGCACAACAATTCCGCTCCCAGGTGCACCGGCGGGTGGTCGGAAACGCGGGCACGGCCGTGTATGGTCGGATGGACGCGGACGAGCTTGCTACGCCCGGGTACGCCGTCCTCAGTCCGGCGCTGCGGACCAAGCTGGCCACGCTCGATCGCGGCCAACTGATGGTCCGGCATCCGCATTTCACGCAACCGGTGTTCGTTCGCTTCCCGCGCCCTCCGGTGCTGTCCGGCCGAGAGGGGGTGGAGCGGTTCCCGCACGCGGAGGTGGCGACGCTCGAGGTGTCGGTCATGCGGCGGCTGCGCCGGCTCGATGGCACCATTACGCTCGACTGGGTAAAAGAGGTAACGGCGCTGGCCGAGGAGGGAGAGGTGCTGCGGGCGCTCGGTGCGACGGAGGTCGCGGGCGCGACCGATGTCCGCGCGTATTTCCGGGCTCAGTTCCGGGGGATCGTTCCGGCGCGTTCGGCGACGCGTCCGACCGTGGCGCCGCTCCGGCTGGCGAGCGACGACAACCCGTACGATCTATGAGAGCCCCCGGCGTCGCGACTCCCTCGCGTGCCCGTGGAGCGCGGTAACTTTATTACGACCCGGATGCGCCTCGTCCATCTTTCCGACCTGCACCTCGGGTACCGGCAGTACCAGCGCCTCACGCCCGGCGGTCTGAACCAGCGCGAAGCCGATGTTGCGCGCGCGATGCAGCGCGCCGTCGATACGACGATCGCCGTCGCGCCGGACATCGTCGTCATGGCCGGGGACATTTTCCACACCGTCCGGCCGACGAATCCGGCGATTCTCTTCGCGTTTCAACAGTTTGCGCGCCTGGCGCGCGCGCTGCCGCAGGCGGTCATCGTCATCGTGGCCGGGAATCACGATACGCCGCGCGCCGTCGAGACGGGTGGCATTCTCCGGCTTTTCGCGCCGCTCGGGATCCACGTCGTCGACCAACGGCCCGAGCGGCTGTCCTTTCCGGACCGGGATCTCGCGATCCTGGCCGTGCCGGATGTGGGTCCCGGAGCGCACTACCCGGTGTTGGCTCCGGATCCGGCGTTCCGCACGAACGTCCTCGTGTTGCACGGGGAGGTCGAGGGGATGCTGCCGGCTGCGGCGATGGTGGCCGACCGCGCGACGACGGCGGTCACGCCGGACGAGCTGGGCGCGGAGCGCTGGTCCTACGTCGCGCTCGGCCACTATCACGTGTACCGGCAGGTGGCGCCGAATGCCTACTACTCGGGCGCGATCGACTATACGAGCTCCAATGTCTGGGGGGAGCTCGCCGAAGAGCGGCAGGGCGGAATCCCGGGGAAGGGGCTCATCGTGCACGACCTCGCGACGGGCGCGCACCGCTTCCATGCGATCGAGGCCCCGCGTGCCTTCGTCGATCTCCCCGCGATATCGGCCCGCGGTCTGACCGCCGCGGATCTCGACGCGCGGATCCGCGAGACGGTCGAGGGATACCGTGGCGGGATCGACGACAAGGTCGTCCGGCTCGTCGTGCGCGATCTGCCGCGGCACGTCACGCGCGAGCTCGACCATCGCGCGCTCCGGGAATACAAGCGCCGGGCGCTGCACTTCAATCTCGATGTCCGCCGTCCCGAGGTTCTGCGGTTGCACGGTCAGGCGGCGCCGGGGCGGCGGCCGTCGCTGGCGGACATCGTGCGCGACAAGCTGCAGGGCCGGCTCCTCGAGGGGAACATCGATCGCGAGGCGCTCGTCGGGCTGGGGCTGCGCTACCTCGCGGAGGCGGAGACGGTGAGCGTCGTGACGGCGGTGCCTGACGGGGACGGGGAGGGCTAAGGCGACCATGCGGCTCAATAGCCTCCACCTGGTCAACTTTCGGCAGCACGCCGACAGCCGCATCGTCTTCGACTCCGGCCTCACGGGGATCATCGGGCCGAACGGCTCGGGGAAGACGACGATTCTGGAGGGGGTGGCGTGGGCGCTGTATGGCAACAGCGCCGCGCGGGGCACGCGCGAATCGATTCGGTTCAACCGGGCGCCGGCCCGCGCGGCGGTGCGGGTCGAGCTCGACTTCGATCTCGCCGGCCACCGCTACCGCGTGGTCCGCGGCCTCACGAACGCGGAGCTCTATCTGGATGGCGGGTCGCAGCCGATCGCGAACTCCATCACCGGCGTGACGGAGCTGCTGCATCGCCGGCTCGGCATGACGCGCGCGGAGTTCTTCAACACGTACTTCACGGGACAGAAGGAGCTCAGCGTGATGGCGGCCATGGGGCCGTCGGATCGCGCCAAGTTCCTCTCGCGGGTGCTCGGGTACGAGAAGCTGCGGACGGCGCAGGACCTCGTGCGCGATCGGCGCAAGCTGATCGCGGCGGAAACGGCGGGGTTGCGCGCGGGGATGCCCGACCGCGAGGCGGTGGATCACCTGCTGCACGGCGCGCGCTCGCGACTGGCGGAGGCGGATCGGCGCGCGGCCGAGGCGTCGCGTCGTGCGCTGGGAGCGGCTGCGACGCTGCTCGAGATCGCGCCCGAGTGGGAGCGGCTGCAAGGGGAGCGGAGCCGCTTGCAGGAGCTCGTGGGCGACCGCAAGGTCAGCGAACGCGATCGCGACGCGCTCGCGCGGGAAGGGGACCGGATCGCGCGCGAGCTGCTGGAGATCGCGGAAGCGCGCCGTGAGCTGGACGCGCTCCGGCGGGACCTCGCGGCCTTTCCCGGGATCGTCCAGGAGCTGCACGACGCCGACGCGCGCTACCGCGAGGAGGGGCGGCGGCAGACGTTGCTCGAGACGGCCGCGGCGGTCGAGGAGGAGCTGCAGCGTCTGCGCGACCGCCGCGTGCGCCTCGATGCGGCTCCCGCTCTGGAGGAAGAAGTGATCCTGGAGCTCGAGACCGCGCGGCGCGCGCTCGAGGACGCCCAGGGGCAGCTCGAAGCGCGGCGGACCGAGTGGGTGCGTGACCGTCAGGAGGCGGAGACCCGGCTGCAGGCGCTGCGCGCCCAGTTTGCGGAGCTGCGGCAGCAACGCGATCGTCTCGTGGCCGCGGGGGCGGAGGGGACCTGTCCGACGTGCGCGCGGCCGCTGGGCGGCCACTACGGGACGGTTCTCGATCTTCTCGACGAACAGGCGGAGACGGTCCGGGTCGACGGCAATTACTTCAAGGCGCGGCTGGAGCAGCTCGAGCAGATGCCGCCGGAGGTCAAGGCACTCGACGAGCGTCGGCGCGAGCTGACGCAATCGGTGGGTGGGCTGGAGCGCCGGCTGGCGAAGGTGCAGCTCGCGGTGCAGGAGCGGCACCAGGTGGCGCGCGACGCGACGGGGAAGGAGCAACGGCTGGCGACGCTCGAGCGCGAGATCGCTGCGATCCCGGGCGGGTACGACGCGATGCGGCACGCGTCGCTGCAGGGTGAGGTCGAGCGCCTCGCCCCGCTCGACGCCCGCGCGGCCCGGCTGGGTGCCCTGGTCGAGCGCGAGCCGCATCTGTCCCGGGACCGGGCCCGTGTCGAGTCGGAGGTCGCCGCCGTGGGCGAGCGGCTGAGCGCGCTGCGGGACCGGCACGACCAGATCAGCTTTTCCGAGGAGGCCCACGCGACGGCGCGGGAGCGATACGAAGCCGCGGCGGGGGAGGCCCGGGGTACCGAGCTGGCCCAGGTGGCGGCGCGGGGCGACGTCGATCTCGCGCGCGCGGCGCTGGACAACGCCCAAGCCCAGCGCGCGGAGTTCGACCGCCTGCAGGGGAAGCTCGACGCGCTGGATCGCGACCGCCGGCTGCACGACGCCCTCGACCGCGCGTTCTCCGATCTGCGGACGGACCTCAATTTCGCGTTGCGTCCCGAGGTGTCCGAGCTCGCCAGCGGATTCCTGACGGAGCTGACCGATGGACGCTACGCCGAGCTGGAGCTGGACGATCAGTACAATATTATCGTGCTCGAGGATGCGGTCCCCAAGCCGGTGATATCCGGAGGAGAGGAGGATCTCGCGCACCTGGTGCTGCGGCTGGCGATCTCGCAGATGATTGCGGAGCGGGCCGGCCAGGCGTTCTCCCTCCTCATCCTCGACGAGGTGTTCGGATCGCTGGACGAGCAGCGGCGCCGCAACGTGATCGAGCTGCTGCGCCGGCTGGGCGACCGCTTCGAGCAGGTGATCGTGATCACGCACATCGATTCCGTGCGGGAGGGATTGGATCGCGTGATCACGGTACGGTACGACGAAGAGCGGGGGACGTCGGTCGTCGAGTCGTCCGATGCCATGGACGCGAGCGACGCGGGCGACGCGACGGCGCCGGTGCTGGCGATCGTGGACACCCCGGCGGCGTAGGACGGCGCGTGGCGTTCGCCCGGAGCTGGACCTGGAAATCCTCCCCGACGGTGGACGGGCCGTTCCCGGCGCGGCGGGAGGACATCCCCGCGCTCAATCAGGTCTTCAGCGACGCCTTCACGGAGCGGTACCGCCGGGATGGGATGGCGGGTGTCCGCGTTCCGTTCCTGAACCCGGCGATCTGGCGCTACGCGCTCGCGGACTCGGGCGAGGGCGCGTTCGTGTGGCGGGGCCCGCGCGGCGAAATCGCCGCGTTCAACGTGGCGCACCGATCCGGGATCGAAGGATGGATGGGCCCGCTCGCCGTCCGCCCGGACCTGCAGGGCGCGGGGATCGGGAAGGATGTCGTTCGGACGGGGATCGAATGGCTCCGCCGCTCGGGGGCGCGCGTGATCGGGCTCGAGACGATGCCCCGCACGATGGACAACATCGGGTTCTACTCCTCGCTCGGGCTTCTGCCGGGGCGTCTCACCCTCACCCTCACCCTCGGGGCGGTCACGCTCGACCGGCCCGCGCCGCTGGTGGGGCGGCTGCCCGAGCGCGCGCAGACGGACGCGATTGCCGAATGCCGCGCGCTCCTCGACGCCGTCGCTCCGGGGTACGATTTCACGCGCGAGATCCAGCTGACCGATCATTTGGCGCTTGGGGATACCGTCCTGCTACGGCAGCGCGAGACGGATGAGCTCCGGGGGTTCGCGCTATGCCACACCGCGCCCCTAATCGAGGGGCGAACGCGGGAGGAGTTGCGGGTGCTCAAGCTCGTCCTGCGCGATGCCGACGATGTCGGCCCGATGGTGCGTGCGCTCGCGGACTATGCGCGGAGGAGCGGCACGCGGGGCGTGGCGCTCCGGGTGCAAGGCGAATACGTCCGGGTCTACGAGCAGCTCATCGCGCTCGGCGCGCGCGTGCGCTGGACGGATCTGCGCATGACGGTGTCCGGGTCCGCCGAGACCCTGCCGGAGCGCGGTGTGGTATTGTCGAACTGGGAAGTGTAGAAGGCTGCGGCGACGGCGGTCGGTTAACGGCGGTCTGTTACGTCGACGCGTGCGCGGCGGGGACACCCGACGGCATCACGATCGAGTCCTTGTTCTCCACCTGGAAGTACTCGTTTTTGCTCATGCTACTGATCTGCGGCTCGAGAAAGTCACGCAGCGATTTGATCGACTCGGCTTCCCATACGCAGACCGCCCGCGTGCCGTCCTTGGTCGGAAAGGTGTGGTGGAGCTTGGCTGTCGCCGGAATCTTCGGCATGAGCTGCTCCGCCCCGCTCCAAAAGCCGGTTGGATTGGAGATGCTGTGCTGCACGACGATGTACATGGTCGCCTCCAGTGTCGCGAAGTGGGCGTATGGTCGCTCCCCGGCGCAGAACGCCCCGGCGGGTGGCATAATGTTGCCCTCTCGTAAGTGCTGTCAAGACCGCGATGCGGCGGCCTCGCTCTCGCGCGGCGATCTTCGCCGACTACACGGGCAGCCCGGGCCTCGAACCGGGGGGTGTGCGGCCGCTTACCCCCGTCGCCCGGCCGGTGTACGTTTGCTTCCCACCCGAACCAGGAGGAGTCGTGCCCACGTACCTCTGGCAGGCTTCCTATACAGCAGAGGGTGCCAAAGGCCTCATGCATGAAGGCGGCACCAAACGCAAGGCTGCGATCAAACAGATGGTCGAGAGCGCCGGTGGCAAGCTGCTCTCGTTCTATTTCTCATTCGGCAAGGACGACGTCGTCGGCATCACCGAGTTTCCCGACCACGCGACCGCAGCGGCCGTGAGCCTGAGCGTCAATGCCGCCGGCGTGGTCGCATTCCGTTCGACGGTACTGATCACTCCCGAGGAAATGGATGCGGCCACGAAGAAGTCGGTTGCGTACCGCCCGCCGGGGGCGCGCGGCTGATCGACCGTCGGGGGGTGGGCGACCCGGACGACGCCCGAGAGCGCGGGTCGCCCGCCCAGGCCTCGAACAGGGCGGTATGGAGGGGGCGGTGTGGACAGGGCGTACCCGCGGAGCTGGTGTTCCGTACCGGCTATGTTGTTCGTCTACCTGAGATCGAGATCCGGGGACTGACGTGGACCTAAGCAACACGCTGACGGCGCCGTCCGCCGCCGCACGCGCGCCCGATCACGACGGGGCCGGCGCGGCGACCGGCTCGGAACACATTGTCCAGTTCTACGAAGCCGACGAATTCCTGTCCGCATCGATTGCGGACTATCTCGCCGGTGGTCTCATTGCGGGCCAGCCGGTCATCGTCATCGCGACGGATCCGCATCGACGCGCCGTCTTGCGCCGCCTGCAGGCACGGGGCATCAGCGCCGATGGCGACGGCGCCGCGTGGCTGGACGCCCGTGAGACGCTGTCGGCCTGTATGGTCGGGCCGCTGCCGGACCCGGAGCGCTTTCGCGCCGCGCTCGGCCCGACGATCGAGCAGACGCTGCGCGGACGCGATCGCACCGCGGTCCGCATATACGGCGAAATGGTCGACCTGCTTCTCGCCGATGGCAACGCCGATGGCGCGATCCGGCTCGAACAGATGTGGAACGAGCTCGCCCGCACGCATCGCTTTTCGCTCCTGTGTGCCTACGCGCTCGGCAATTTCTCCCGGGACACGCAGGGCGCCGCGTTCGAGGAGATCTGCCGCCACCACACGCACGTCGTCCCGACGGAGCGATACGTCCAGGCGGATACGAAGGGCCGCCTCGTCGAGATCAGTCTGCTCCAGCAGCGGGCCCGCGCTCTCGAGACCGAGCTCGCGTACCGGAAGGAGCTCGAGCGGCGGTTGCGCGACAGCCTCGCAGCCCGCCGGCACGCGGAGGACGCGCTGCGGGAGAGCACGCAGCAGATGAAGCTGTTGCTGGCGGAGCGGGGGAGATTGCTCGAGCGGGAGCAGACGGCCCGCGCGGAAGCCGAAGCCGCGAATCTGGCCAAGAGCGAATTCCTCGCGGTGATGAGTCACGAGTTGCGGACCCCGCTCAACGCGATCGGCGGTTACGTGCAGCTGCTGGACATGGGGCTGTACGGGCCGGTGCAGGACGCCCAGCGCGACGCGATCAGCCGCGTCCAGCGCAGCCAGCGGCATCTCCTCTCGCTGATCAACGACGTGCTCAACCTCGTCCGCATCGAGACGGGACACGTCGAGTACGCGCAGGAGGATGTCCCGCTCGCTCCGCTGCTGGCGGACGTAACGGCGATGGTCGAGCCGCTCCTCGTGCCGAAGCAGCTGGCGTGCGCCATTCCGGCGCCGCCCGACGGCGCGCACGGGCCGCTCGCCGTGCGCGGGGACGCGGAGAAGGTTCGGCAGATTCTGCTCAACCTCCTCACGAACGCGGTGAAATTCACCCCCGCGCTCGGCCGCATCACGCTGGACGCGGCCCCCTGCTCGGATAACCCCAGCCTGGCCTGCGTACGCGTGCGCGACACGGGGATCGGCATCCCTGCGGCCAAGCTGGAGCGGGTCTTCGAGCCCTTCGTGCAGCTCGGCACCCGCGGGGCGGGACAGCAGGAGGGGGTCGGTCTGGGGCTCGCCATCAGCCGCGATCTCGCCCGCGGCATGGGCGGGGACCTCACGGCCACCAGTACGGCCGGCGAAGGGGCGATCTTTCTCCTGACTCTCCCGCTCGCCCAGGCGCGCTGAGCCAGCTGCCGCGCCGCGCGGCGCGGCGAACTAGCGCCGGGTTGCCGCCCGGGCGGCGATGCGCCAGATGAGACAGAAGACGCCGAGGGTGAGAAAGAGGTGCACCCACCCCGGAGCATCGAGCGCAAACGTGGCGACCGCCCAGACGATGAGCATGACGACTGCCGCAAGCAGACCCAGATCCATGCGACGAAATGTGGCGTGCCGGCGCTCGGCCGGCGAGATGGACGCGCACACGCGCGCCGCGTATTTGACGCCGCTCGCACGGGCGTCTACATTGCCGCCAACGGCGGTAAATCGCCCACAAGCGTTCACATTCACGGCGCGAAGAGGCCTATTTTTTGAGCCGATAAGTCCACCGAGTGGGTTCGACAATCTCTGCTGACGTCATGCCCCAGTGCGGGGAAGGCGGAAGGCAGGGTGAGGACCTCAAACATTCGACTGGGCTTCAAAAACCCTCTTCGCACCGCCTTTTCAGGAGCCCCGCCCCCCGGCGGGGTTTTCTTTCGATATGCCCCAGGTCACGGTCACTCGGCGCGTGCGATTCAACGCGGCGCATCGGCTCCACAATCCGGATCTTTCGGATGCGGAGAACCGCCAGCTGTTCGGGCTGTGCAACAGCCCGAACTTTCACGGCCACAACTACGAGCTCGAGATCGCCGTCCGCGGCACGCCGGACGCGCGCACGGGATACGTCATGGATCTGAGCGAACTGGCGCGGACGGCGGACGCGGTGATCGTGGAACCGCTCGATCACCGCAATCTGAATCTCGACGTCGACTTCCTGCGGGGGATCAATCCGACGGTCGAGAATCTGGTGGTGGCCTGCTGGCGAGAACTTCTGCCGCGCGTGACGAGCGGCCGTCTGTACCGGCTGCGCCTCTGGGAGACGGAGAACAACTATGCGGAATACGAAGGCGACTGACAACGGCCGCGGGCGCGCGATCGCCGCGGCGGACGCAGCGGACGCAGCGGACGCCGCGCGCCACGCCGAGCTCGAACGTCTGGTGCGGCGGCAGCTGGAGCTGATTGGCGAGGATCCGGACCGCCCCGGACTGCAAAAGACGCCGGTCCGCGTTGCCAGGGCGCTCACATGGCTCACGCGCGGGTATGGGCTCGAGCCGCGCGATGCGATCGGCGACGCACTGTTCGAGGAGCGTCACGAGAGCATGATCATGGTGCGCGACATCGAGCTCTACTCGCTCTGCGAGCACCACATGCTTCCCTTCTTCGGGCGCGCCCACATCGCCTACATCCCGAATGGGCGGATCGTGGGGCTGTCGAAGCTCCCGCGCATCGTCGAGGTCTTTGCCCGCCGCCTGCAGGTCCAGGAGCGGTTGACCGAGCAGATCGCGGCTGCGGTCGAGGACAGCCTCATGCCCCACGGCGTGGGGGTCGTCATCGAAGCGCAGCACCTGTGCATGATGATGCGC
>PLLD01000097.1 GCA_003141205.1 Gemmatimonadota bacterium | reverse complement strand
TCGACACCAAGTTCGCCGGCCGCATCGCGGAGTTGGATGTCAACGAAGGCGATATGGTGCAGGCCGGCCAGGTGATGGCGCGCATGGACACGCGGGACCTTGCTGCGTCCCTGAGCGCAGCCGAGGCGCAGGTGCGGCAAGCGCGGAGGGCGATCGATGAGGATCGGGCGGACGCGGAGCAGCAGCGGACGCAGGTCACTCTCGCGAAGGCCGAGTTGGATCGGTACGCGAGCCTGGTGAAGCAGGACTATGTCACGCAAGAAGCGTTCGACGAGCGGCGGCAGCAGATGGAGGGCGCGACGGCGATGCTCAAGGCCAGTCTCGCGCGGATGGCGCAGGCGACGCAGGCGCTCGATGCCGCGACACATGTCGTCGAGTTGGACAATGTCAACATCGCGGACAACACACTTGTCGCGCCGCGAGAGGGGCGCGTTCAATACCGCATCGCAAACGTCGGCGAGGTCCTTCCCGCCGGCGGAAAGGTGTTCACGATGCTCGACGTCTCGTCGGTCTATATGGATATCTATTTGCCGACGGCGGAGGCTGGGCGTGTGCGGCCGGGTGCCCCGTCGCGAATCGTCCTCGACGCGTATCCCCGGTTGTCGATTCCCGCACAGGTTTCTTTCCTCGGTACGCAGGCCCAATTCACGCCGAAGGCCGTGGAGACGAAGAGCGATCGGGACAAGCTGATGTTTCGGGTGAAGGTTCGCATCGATCCCGACGTGTTACGGGCGCACGCCGCGGCGGTCAGGACGGGATTGCCCGGAGTCGCGTACGTCAATCTCGATTCCCGCGTCCCATGGCCCCCGTGGTTGGCGAGCACGACGATCCACTGACGCCCGTTGCTCCCCCCGTCGCCCGGCTCCTGGGTGTGACGCATCGTTACGGGGCGACGACCGCATTGGCGCATGTCACGCTGGACCTCCCGGCGGGGCGGATGGCGGCGATCATCGGGCCCGACGGCGCCGGCAAGTCGACGTTGCTCGGCCTCATTGCCGGCGCGAAGCGGGTGCAGCAGGGGCGCATTACGGTTCTGGCCGGCGACATCGCCAGCGCGCGGCATCGCGCCGCCGTGTGTCCGCGGATCGCGTTCATGCCGCAGGGGTTGGGCAAGAACCTCTACGCCGACTTGACCGTCCGCGAAAACATCGATTTCTTCGGGCGTCTGTTTGGCCAGCCCGCCGGCGAGCGCCGGCGGCGGATCGCCGAGCTACTGGCGGGCACTGGTCTCGCGCCGTTCCCGGACCGTGCCGCCAAGGATCTCTCCGGCGGCATGCGTCAGAAGCTGGGACTGTGCTGCGCGCTGATTCACGATCCCGACTTCCTGATCCTGGATGAGCCGACGACCGGGGTCGATCCATTGTCCCGCCGGCAGTTCTGGGACCTGATCAATCGGATGCGCACGCTGCATCCCGGGATGAGCGTCGTCGTTGCCACCGCGTACATGGAGGAGGCCGAGCGATTCGATTGGCTCGTCGCCATCGATTCCGGAACCGTGCTCGCCAGCGGATCACCTGCAGAGATACGGACCCGGGCGGGCGAAGCAACTCTCGAAGCGGCCTACATCGCCCTCCTGCCGGAAGCCCGCCGCGCAGGTCACGAGGTGGTCACGATACCGCCGCGCTCAACGGATGCCGGCGAGCCGGTCATCGTGGCGCGGGATCTCACGCGCCGTTTCGGGTCGTTCACGGCCGTCGACCGGGTGAGCTTCACGATCCAACGCGGGGAGATCTTCGGGTTCGTTGGCTCGAATGGCAGCGGCAAGACCACGACGATGAAGATGCTGACCGGGTTGCTTGCGCCGACCGCGGGCGAGGCGCTCCTCTTCGGAAAGCCGGTCGCCAGGAGCGACATGGCCGCGCGTACGCGCGTCGGTTACATGTCCCAGTCATTCTCGCTGTATGCCGAGCTCACCGTGCGCCAGAACCTCGGCCTCCATGCACGGCTCTTCCATCTGCCGGCCGACAGGGCGCGGGCGCGGATCGCCACGCTGGTGCACGATTTCGGGCTGGCCGACGCGCTCGACAAACGCGCCTCAGACCTTCCCCTCGGTGTGCGCCAACGACTCTCGCTCGCCGTGGCGATCGTGCACGAGCCCGAAATGTTGATCCTCGACGAGCCGACGTCGGGAGTCGACCCCGTGGCGCGCGACCGGTTTTGGCAGCTCCTGATCGATCTCTCGCGTCGCCAGGACGTGACGATCTTCGTCTCCACGCACTTCATGTCCGAGGCGGCCCGGTGCGACCGGGTCGCGCTCATGAACGCCGGGCGCGTGCTCGCGACGGATGCCCCGGCCGCGCTCATAGCAGCGCGGGGCGTCGCGACGTTGGAGGATGCGTTCATCGCCTACCTCGAGGAGGCGGGCGACAGCGGTTCGCCCACCGTGGCTCCGCCATCGCACGCCGATGGCGACCGGCCGCCGAGTCGTCCGCGGCGCCAGGGGTTCAGCCCGCGCCGCCTCTGGGCGTACACGATTCGCGAATCCCTCGAGCTCCTCCGCGACCCGATTCGCCTGGGATTCGCCCTCTTCGGCACCGCATTCCTGATGGTGATCTTCGGGGCCGGGATCTCGACCGACGTCGACCACCTCTCGTTCGCGGTCCTGGACAACGATCGAACGCCGGAGAGCCGCGCGTACCTCGAAGAGCTGCGCGGGTCGCCGTATTTCATCGAGCAGGCGCCGGTCGCGGACCACGCCGGTGCCGAGCGGCGCCTCAGAAATGGCGGCGTACGCGCGATTATCGAGATCCCGCCCGATTTCGGCCGCGACATTAAGAAGGGCGTGCCGACGGGGACCGCGGCGTGGGTGGACGGCGCGATGCCGTTTCGCGCCGCGACGATCGAAGGGTACCTGGCCGGCGCCCATCAGCAATTTCTGACCGATCTCTCCATGCAAACAACGGGCACGCCGGGCCCCGCCGGGCGGGCGCGCATTCAGGAGCGCTTTCGCTACAATCAGGACTTCGACAGCGTGTACGCCATGGTGCCGAGTAGCATGGCGATGCTGCTGGCACTGATTCCGGCGATCCTGATGGCGCTGGCAGTCGTGCGGGAGAAGGAGCTTGGCTCGATCGTCAACCTGTACGTCACCCCGGTCACCCGCACCGAGTTCCTGCTCGGGAAGCAGCTCCCCTATGTCGGAGTCTCACTCATCAATTTCACGATCATGTTCCTCATGGCGCTGTTTCTCTTTCATGTCCCGCTCAAGGGGAGCTTCGCCGTGCTCCTCATTGGCGTCGTCCTCTACGTCATCGCGACGACGGGCTACGGCATGCTGATATCCTGTTTCACCAGGACGCAGATCGCGGCGCTGTTCGGTACCGCGATCCTGACCGTGCTCCCCGCGACGATGTTCGCCGGCATGATGACCCCCGTGTCGTCGCTGACCGGCGGCGCGGCGCTGATGGGGCGTGCGTTTCCCATGACCTATTTCCTCCCCGTGAGTGTGGGGACCTTCACCAAGGGTCTGGGCTTTCAGGAGCTCGGCGGACACATCGGCGCGCTCGCGCTTTTCGTCCCCCTGTTCACATTCATGTGCCTCGCGCTCCTGCGGAAGCAGGAGACGTAAGCGGAGTCCGGGACCTGCGCAGCCTCGGAACGATCTACTGGCTCGGGACAAAGGAGCTCCGCGGCTTCCTGCGGGATACCGTGCTCATGGTGCTCGTCATCTATTCCTTCTCGTTCGCCGTGTACAGCCAGGC
This sequence comes from Gemmatimonadota bacterium, assembly GCA_003141205.1. Classification (GTDB taxonomy): domain Bacteria; phylum Gemmatimonadota; class Gemmatimonadetes; order Gemmatimonadales; family Gemmatimonadaceae; genus FEN-1251. The sequence goes on along the minus strand of PLLD01000097.1, from coordinate 7,273 downwards.
GCAAAGCAATTCACAGGAGCTGCACAACGCCTCGCTCGGCATCGTCGACGAGGACCGCTCGGCGCTGTCACGGCGGATCGCGTCAGCCTTCCTGCTCCCGTATTTCAAACCGCCGGAGCCGCTCGCCGCGGCGGACATCGATCGCGCGATGGATCTGGGCCAATACACCTTCGTGCTCGACATCCCCCCGAACTTCGAGCGCGACGTGCTGGGCGGCCGCGACCCGGCGATCCAGGTCGATATCGACGCCACCGCCATGATCCAGGCCGGGCTCGGCTCCGGATATACGCAGCAGATCCTGACGACCGAGATCGGCAATTTCGTATCCCGCACCGAAGGAAGTTTTCGCTCGCGGTCCCAGGGCATTCCCCTGTCCCCCGTGACGCTTTCCCTTCGCGTCGCCTTCAATCCCAACCTCACGACGGCCTGGTTCACGAGCGTCATGGGGATCATCAACAACATCACGATGCTGGCGATCATCCTGGCGGGCGCCGCCCTCATTCGCGAGCGCGAGCATGGCACCATGGATCACCTTCTCGTCATGCCGGTGACCCCTTTCGAGATCGCGATGGCGAAGATCTGGGCAAACGGACTGGTCATCACCGTCGCGGCCGGGCTGTCGCTCGCCCTTGTCGTCCGCATGCTCCTCGGCATCCCCGTCGCGGGATCGATCACCCTGTTCATGGCCGGTGTGGCCATCTATCTCTTCTTCGCGACGGCGATCGGACTGTTCCTGGCCACAGTCGCCCACTCGATGCCCCAGCTCGGGTTGCTCTACATGCTCGTGGCGATGCCGATGAACATGTTGTCGGGAGGCAATACCCCGCTCGAGAGCATGCCGCGCCTGCTGCGGACCGTGATGGAAGCGTCGCCCTCCACACACTTCGTGTCCTTCGCCCAGGCCATTCTTTACCGTGGCGCGGGCTTCGATGTCGTATGGCCTGAATTTCTGGCGGTGGGAGCGATCGGCGCACTGTTCCTCGGTCTGGCGTTGCTCCGTTTTCGGTCGGTCGCGGGTTCGGCGACGTAGCCATGGCGCGCGACACACCGGATCGTCCCCGCCCAACCGATGGCACCGGATCGCCAATGGCCCGCGATGCAGTGCCGTGGCCGCGCGATCTCCTCGAACTCCCGGTCGACCGCGCGGCCCGCCTCGTCGCGTTGGACTTTCTGCGGGCGGCGATCGCGGCCGCGGAACGTCTGCCCGATCGCCGTGACCACGATGCCCTGCATGACTTTCGCGTGGCGATCCGGCGGCTCCGCAGCTGGCTACGCGCGTACGAGCCGGTGCTCCACGATTGCGTCTCGCGGAAATCGTTGCGCCGTCTCGGCCTGCTCGCCAGGGCGACGGGTCGCGTTCGAGATCTGGACGTGCAGCTCGCTGGGCTGAGCGCCGCCGCGCGCGAGATCGGAGTGCACCGCCGGTCGGACATTGTCCGGTTGCGCGCGCGCCTGGAGCGCAAGCGCCGTACCGTCGATCGCGTACTACAGGCGGCGGTCACCCATCGCTTCGGTCATGTCGCCGCGAGACTCAGACGTGAGCTCGCGAACGAAACCCCGAGGATGCATTCGAATGGGAGGCGAATGCCGCAATCGATGGCCGCAGCGGCGGCGGACGCGTTGCGGGACGCGTCCGCGAGATTCCGGCGGCGACTCGATGAAATAGCCGCGGCGAACGACCCGCGTGCGATCCATCGGGCTCGGATTGCCGCGAAGCGATTGCGCTACCTGATCGAGCCGGTCGCTGGAGCGCACTCCGAGCATGCCGGAGTGCCCCTGGGGCAGCTTGCACGCCTTCAGGACATGATCGGCAATATCCTCGACGTGCGCCTTTTGCTTCGCGAAGTCGCGGCGGAGGCCGAGACGGCGACGCCTGCATCCGGGCGGCATCACGGGCTCGCGGCGATCGCCGCGAGGTTACGGCGGCGGGACGCCGAGGGGGTCGCGTGGGTTGAACGGAGTTGGTGCGGCGCGAACGCGACCACGTTTTTCGCGACCATCGACTCCCTCGTAGAGGTGCTCGCGTGGTATGGATCGCGCAGCTGGGAGATCGAGCGCAAGTTTCTTTTGCGGGCTCTTCCGCGCCGCGCCGGTCGCGCGCACCCGCGGGGGATCGAGCAGGGATACATCCCGGGCGATCATCTCGTTGAGCGCCTGCGCCGCGTTCGGTCGGACGAGGGGGTCCAGCTGCTGCGCACGATCAAGCTGGGAAGTGGCATGGCGCGGGTCGAGATCGAAGAGGAGACAACGGCTCACATATTCGATGCCATGTGGCCCCTGACCCGAGGACGCCGTATCCGCAAGCGTCGGTACGCCATTCCCCACGGCCCGCTGGTGTGGGAGATCGACGAATTTCTCGACCGCGAGCTCGTACTGGCAGAAATCGAGCTGCCCACAGAGGACACGGCGGTCAAACCACCGGCGTGGCTCGCACCCTACGTCGTGCGTGAGGTCACGGGCGATCCCCTGTATCTGAACGTCAGCCTTGCGATGCAACGACGCGCATCGAAGCCCAAGCCGCGCATGGCAGGGCGGCGCGCCCGCCGCGCAGCGGATGGCGGACCATGACCGTCAAGGAGAGGCTCGGACGATGGTGGTCGTGGCCGATCGTCCGGGCCATCGGCATCCTTCTATTGCTGACGGCGGCTGGCTGCGCCGGCTACATGTTGGTCGAAGGCTGGAGCTTTGGCGACGCCCTCTTTATGTCCGTCCTTATTCTGTCGACCGTGGGGCTGGGCCAGCCCCACCCGCTTTCGGCCGGCGGGCGTGCGTTTACGATCGGACTCATCATTACCAGCGTCACAACCGCAGGGTACCTCGTATCGATTCTCGGCCAATACGTGGCCGGGGGCGTGCTCACGGGGGCGTTTCGCGCGCGGCGCCTGCAGCGCACCATCGACCGGCTATCCGGTCACTACATCGTCTGCGGGCACGGTCGCGTGGGCCGCCAGGTGGTCGCCGACCTGCGGCGGCGGGGACATGACGTCGTCGTCGTCGAGGCAACCACCGGTGACGCTGCCGAGGATAGCGCTGCGCTCCCGGTCCTCGTTGGAGACGCGACGGACGATATCGTCCTGGCTCGAGCAGGGATCGCCCGCGCGCGCGGGGTGGTCGTGGCTACCGGGAGCGATGCGACCAATCTGGTCGTGACGCTCTCGGCGCGAGCGCTGAACGACGGGCTGATCGTCGTGGCCCGCGCGAGCGGGCCGGCGAGTGAGGCGAAGCTGCTCCATGCGGGGGCTACGTTCGCAGTGTCGCCGTATGCCATCGGCGGTCATCGGATTGCGTCGGAGCTGATGTCGCCGGGCGTAACCGCGTTCCTGGATACCGTGATGCGGGCCGAGCATTTGGATCTGTGGCTCCAGGAGGTGCGGGTCGGTGCGCGGAGCGTTCTCGTGGGGCGTCCCCTTAGCGTAGCGCTGCCCCGGACGACGGGAGGGGTAGCTCTCCTCGCGCGTCGTCGGAGAGGAGATAAGGAATTCATGACGAATCCGCCGCCGGAGACACGCCTGACGGTGGGCGATACACTGATCGCCGTCGGCCCCCGGCACTCCTTGCGCCAGCTTGCCGTGCACGCCGCGGGGAAATCGACGGGCCCGGCGCCACTGGGGAATAGACCCGACAAGCCAGAGCTAGGAGGAACGCATGTCACCGCGAACGGATGAGCAGACGGCGCACGGTACGAATGAGCTCACGGATCATTACGTCGTGTGCGGATTTGGCCGTGTCGGACGCGAAGTCGTGGCCGACCTGCGCCGGCACAAACGCGCGGTCATCGCTCTGGATACCGACGGGTCGGTCTTCGTCGGTCACGACGGACTCGTCCATGCCACGGGCGACGCCATGGACGACGCCGTGCTGGCACGTGCGGGCCTCGCCCGAGCGCGCGGCCTGGTGGCGGCCGCAGGGGACGATGCAATCAATCTTATCATTACGCTGTCTGCGCGCGCGTTGAACCCCGACCTGTTCATCGTTGCCCGTGCAAGCCGCGAGGACGCCGAATCCAAGCTGCTACGCGCGGGTGCGTCGCGCGTCGTCTGCCCCTACGCGATTGGTGGCCATCGAATGGCGCTGCAGCTCGTCGCCCCCGGGGTGACGGCATTCATCGATGCGCTGAGCGTCAAGGACGATCTCAAATTGTGGATCGAGCAGGCGACCATCGCCCCCAACAGCTCTCTCGTCGACCGACCGATTGGCGATGTGCTCCCACGGGCGCGCGCGCAGATCAATCTCATTGCACTTCGCCGTGCGGCGGAACGCCGGTTCGTGACGAACCCGCCAGCCGACCTACGGCTTGCCGTTGGTGACGTTCTCATCGCGGTAGGCGAGCAGGAGAGTTTGCACCAGTTGATTGCCCTCAGCACGGGCGTGGACGGGCGGTGATGCGGTAATAAGAGCGCCGTCCAGCCACGCTGACCGGAATCCGCTCCCTTCGTCGGCGTTTGGCGGTAACACGATAGCTTACGGGCGCGATCCGGATATCCTCGACAAGGACACCCTAATGGATGCCATCATGGCCGCACCAGTCATCACAATCATCTTCATCGTCCTTATCTGGTTATTCAAATGCCTGAACATCCTGCGCGAGTACGAGCGCGCGGTCGTGTTCCGGTTAGGCCGGGTGCTCCAGAAGCCGAAAGGTCCCGGGATCGTCCTCATTCTCTGGCCGATCGACAAGATCGTGCAGGTCTCCCTGCGTGTTTTGACGTGGGAAATCCCGCCGCAGGACATCATCACCCGCGACAACGTCTCACTCCAGGTGAACGCCGTCGTCTATTTCCGCGTGGTCGACCCGACCCGGGCGATCGTGGAGGTCGAGAACTATCGATTCGCGATCGAGCAGGCGGCGCAGACGGGGCTGCGCATGGTGTTGGGGGAGGTGGAGCTGGACGACCTGCTCTCGCAGCGCGAGAAGCTGAACGTGCGGCTGCAGGAGATCCTCGACGAGCAGACGGAGCCGTGGGGCGTGAAGGTCACGCAGGTTCAGGTGAAGCAGGTGGACCTGCCGCAGGAAATGCAGCGGGCGATCGCGGCGCAGGCAGAGGCGGAGCGCGAGCGGCGTGCGAAGATCATTGCGGCCGAGGGTGAGTTTCAGGCGTCGGCGAAGTTGGCGGAGGCGGCGGCGGTGCTCAATCGCGAGCCCATGGCGATTACGCTGCGCTATCTGCAGACATTGATCGAGATCGGCGTGGAGAAGAACACCACCATCGTCTTCCCGCTGCCGCTCGACCTGCTGGCCGCGATGGGCCTCAAGTTCAACGCGGGCGCCCTACCGGGGGCCTCTGTGCCATCGCCCGAACCATCGCCCGAACCTTCGACGCGATAGAGACTTACAGCACGGACAGTGCAGGATTCACGGCGTCCGGCCCCCTGAGGCGGGCGCCGGTTCGGGCGCGTGTATGGCGCCGGGCCGGAGCTGTACCGTCGCATACGCCACGACTGGCACTGTTCGATTGCTCTGATCATATTGGGTGCCTACAAGGCCTATCCCCGCAGTGTGGCGCGGGGTAGCGCCACTGGACCCGTTGGACCCCGCGCCAATCGACGGTTCCGGGCTGAGTGCGGGCCGCGATCCGTATCGATTGCTGCGTCCACCAAACCAGGAGGTCAGATGCGCCGTCCCGTCGGTCTCGCGTTCCTCGCGCTGTTAGCCGGTGGTCTCGCTTCGATAGCCGGCGCGCAGGAGCGACCCTACACCGAAGGCGGTGTGGTCGTCGTGTCGTACATCCGGATCAAGCCGGGGATGTTCGACAAATACGTGAAGTATCTGGACGGCGACTACAAGAAGGTGATGGAGGCGGAGAAGAAGGCGGGGTTGATCCTGGACTACGGCGTGTACACGACACCCGAGGAGCATGAGGGGGATTGGAATATGGTGCTCAGGATCGTCTACAAGAACATGGGGGCCCTCGACAATCTCCGGGACAAAACCGAGCCGATCATGCACGGCGTCACGACCTATTCGCCGGAGCAGGGGGCGCAGGCCACAATCGACCGGGGTGCCATGCGAGACGCCGTCGGCAGCCGGATATTGCGTGAGATAATACTCAAATAGCTGCGAATGTCGTGGCTCGCGCACACGATCGCGAACCGCGCAACCGAATTCCACTCATTCACAGGGAGCGAGAGAATATGAAAGCACTCGGTGGAGCAGTACTGATGGTGTGCGCCTGTGCGGCGCTGGCAGGTGCCCAGACGCCGACGTCACCGGCCAAAGCGGTCATGCAACTTGAACACGATTGGATTGACGCGGTGAAGGCTGGTGACGCCGCCAAACTCGGTCAGGTCCTCGCCGATGATTGGACGGGGATCAGCTATACTGGCAGCAAAATGACGAAGGAAAGTATGCTGGCGGATGTGACATCCGGCGGGTCGAAGATCGAAACCTTCGAGTTTGCCCCGATGGATGTGAAGGTGATGGGGAACATTGCCGTGGTCCAGGGCGGCGACACCGAAAAAAGCAGCTACAAGGGGAAGGACACGAGCGGTAAATGGGCCTGGATGGATGTCTTCGTGAATCGCGATGGTAAGTGGGTGGCCGTCCGCTCCCAAAGCGCCATGGTGAAGTAAGGTCCAATCGTAGTACACCCCCATGATTGCCAGCATGTCCAAGCCGTAGCCTTGCCGGAGAATGGCTGGGTGCCTTTGCGGCAAATCCCATAGCTCCAAGGAGAGCACGATGCGAGTGCGACTAGCGGTTTATGGCGTGGCGTTGTGTGTCTGTTTCGCTCCAATCCTCTCGGCCCAGGACGCGGCAAAGGTCGATCCGAAGCACTACACGGTATTGAGCGAGAACGACCAGGTACGGATTCTGAAGATCCACTATGGCGCGCACGAGAAGTCGGTCATGCACAGCCATCCAGCCTCGGTCGTGGTGTTCCTTACTGATGCCAAGGTGCAGTTCGCCTATCCCGACGGGAAGAAAGAAGACTATACCCCCAAGGCGGGGAGCGCGCAGTACAGCCCGAGCACCACGCACTTGCCGGAGAACACTGGCGACACCGGGATGGATGCGATCCTGGTCGAGCTGAAGGGCAAAGCGCCCAAGTAAGCTGCTATCCCGCACCCGCCTTGTAGACGCCGAGCGCTTCGGCGTCTACAAGGCGTCGGCCACTCGACGCGGCGAGGGCGCCGCACCTCGGTGCGGCGACTCCTGCGCGCCGCGACGCATTGACGCGATGCCGATCCGACAGAGCCCATGACGCTCGAAGCGAATTTCGACATCACGTTTACCGCCTCTCTCGCCCTGCGCGAGAAGCAGATCCAGCAGAAT
>PLLD01000299.1 GCA_003141205.1 Gemmatimonadota bacterium | reverse complement strand
CTGCTCCGCCGGCTTGAGCACTACGGTGTTCCCCGCCGCGAGAGCGGGGGCGAGCTTCCATACTGCCATCAAGAGCGGGAAATTCCAGGGGATGATCTGCGCGACGACGCCAATCGGCTCGTGGAAATGGTACGCGATGGTATCCTCGTCGATCTCGCTGATTCCGCCTTCCTGCGCACGGAGAGCACCGGCGAAATAGCGGAAGTGGTCCACCGCGAGCGGCATGTCGGCGTTCATGGTCTCGCGGATCGGCTTCCCATTGTCGATCGTCTCAATGATTGCGAGCGTCTCGATGTTCTCTTCGAGTCGGTCGGCAATCTTGTTCAGAATGTTTGCTCGGTACGTGGGCGACGTGTGATTCCAGCTCATGGCGGCGGCATGCGCGGCGTCGAGAGCACGATCAACGTCCGCCGCGGTCGATCGCGCGACCTCGCAGAGCGGCTGCCCCGTGATCGGGGTCGGATTGGTGAAGTACTGGCCGCTGACCGGCGGGACGTATTCACCCCCGATCCAGTTGTCATATCGCGCTCGGATCGGAATCCTGAGTTTGGCGGCCCTGGCGGATGACGGCAGCGTTGCTGAGTTGGTCAGTTCGAGCGTCGTAGCCATGCTCGACTCCGGGTTGAAAGGTGAGCGGTGCTTGGGCAGCCGAACTGGTCGTTGCTGATGCAGCGCGCTCGTCGGGAGCAGCTCCGCCTGAATCGGAATGATACCCAAGCTGCACTGTTCGTGCCGTCTGGGTGAGAGGGATTACCCTATAGCCTAACCTCCTCACAGCGAGCGGAGGAGGATTACGGACCANNACCGGGATTAGCCCGCGCGCACCGAGCCCAACAAAGCGCCCCGGCGCCGAGACCGCGGGAACTGTTGAAGCAGCAGCATGTCGTAGATTGTTGGCGGGCGGCGAACCGCTGGCGAGGGCGATTCTCGGTTCGCCTTGGCGCACGCCGTTCATTGCTCGCGTCCGAGAGCAGCGCCAGTGGGGACACCGATCCAGGTCATTTCGGTTCCTCCGGGGGGTCTTGGATCTTCACGATACGCAGCCGTAGCCCGTCGCTGCCCATCACGGTTATTTCCTCTCCGGCATTGACGGTGCCCTGTACCGCTTCGGCACCCCACTGTTCGCCCCGGACGAGCACCGTCCCCCGAGGTGCCAAGGTTGTGACCGCTCGGCCCCGGACCCCCGTAAGGGCCTGCATGCCACTGATTACCGGTGCCCGCTGGGATTGCACCGCTTTGGAAACTACGAACGCGAAGAAGGCGATAAGCCCTGCAGCCATGAGGCCGACGAGCAGGAGATCAACGGAGAAGGCCGGCGTCGCCGGCGGCGTGGGCTTCCATGGCTTAAACAGCACGAGAGAACCCAAGATGAACGCAATGGCACCGCTGACGCCGAGCACGAAGCTCGTGACTTTGATATCCAGAACGAACAGCGTCAGCCCAAAGACGATAAGCGCAACGCCCGCCCAGTTGACCGGCAGGCTCCCAAAGGCAACAAAAGCAAGGATGAGACAGATGACGCCGGTGACCCCCGGCAAAATCGCGCCCGGATGGGCGAACTCAGCAATGAGCGCCCAGAGGCCCAGGATGAACAGGAAATACGCAACGTTGGGATCGACGATGGCGTGGAGGAAACGTTCGGGAAGGCTCATGCTCCTCTCGCGCAGCGTCGCCACCCGGGTGTGAAGGATTTTCTCGCCCTGCGCCGTGGAAACGTGGCGCCCGTCGATCTGGGTGAGCAGATCCTTCACATCCTGGGCGATGAGATCAATGACCCGCAGCTTTAGCGCCTCTTCTTCAGTGACCGACACGCTCTGGCGCACGGCTTTCTCCGCCCACGCCGCATTCCGGCCGCGGAGCGCGGCCAACGTCCTGATGTAGGCGGCCGCGTCGTTGAGGATCTTGTCTTCCTGGGTCGTCGGAATCTGAGCCCCACCGATGCTCACGGGATGAGCTGCGCCGATGTTGGTTCCCGGCGACATGGCCGCGACGTGGGCCGCCATGGTGATGAACACCCCGGCCGAGCCGGCCCGGGCTCCCGGCGGCGCGACATACACAATGATCGGCACCGGTGACCCTATGATGGCCTGCACAATTTGTCGCATGGACACGCCGAGGCCGCCGGGCGTATCCATCTGAATGATTACGGCCTCGGAGTGGTCATCCGTGGCACTCGCGATGGCGCGGGTCGCGAAGCGGGCAATGATGGGATCGATGGCGCCGTGGACCGTGATGAGATCAACGGACCCCTGTCCGGCGGCGCTCAGCGGCATCGCCAGCAACACTGCCAACGGTACCCTAGGGTAGAAGGCTCGCCACCTCATCGCGGTACCCCTGTCAGCAGCATCCGCAACTCCCGCGGGCTCGTTACTCCGGTTCTACTGAGTGCCGAAGGTAATCGTCCTCCGGTCAAGGGAAACGTCGCCCACCTCGAGGCCCAATCAGGACGACGAGGAGGAAGATCGCACCGAGGGAGCCGCGTTCGGGCTCCCGACTGCTCTCGCCCTCCTAACGGCCCGCGCGCAGGCCGTTGCCTGCTCTTCGCGAGCGCCCTGACGGCCGTCTCCTGTTCCGTCGAGCCGAGCCGCGATCGTGGCCGAGATTTCGTCAGCGGCTCGCGCCGAGGGACTTTCGCCGAGCTTCGTGCCGGCGGTAATGCAGGCGGATGAGCTGCGTCGCCGGGAGGGTGGCGATGGCGTAGGCCTCGCCGGTATCGTCGCTGAACTCGACGTCGAACATGCCGGGGGCGACTTCATCGACGATCGTTCCGGCTTCGCCGCGCGCCAGACCCAACGCCGGCACCGGCTCCGTTAGCGCGACCGCGTCGAGTTCATGCATCGTGTCCACTGGGCACCTCCGCTCACTCAAGCCCTGTCGGGCGCTGCCGAACAACATAATGCCCGTACCGGCGGAGAATCCGTATGCGCGACCGTATGAGGTGCGGGTGACGGCGTTGTTTGATGCGTTTCTGCGGTTTGATCTTGGGTGAGCCACCGACGCGTCGTCCGCGACCGTGCGCATTGTCTGTGACGAAGGAGGGTGCCCGGGCTACCGGGGCCGAAACAACAGTCGCCACGTCGCGATCTCACTGATCGCGCACTGCCCGACTGTCGCCGGCTTGAATGCCAGCGGCGCGAGCGAGTCCGTTGCGTCGGCGACTCGCCCGTCCATCTCCGGACGCGCCAGCAAATCTGTGTCTGCCCCGATGCGGTGCACCGTCTGCAGCACCGCATGCCCGCTTTGATCGACGATGAATTCCACACTAACCGTGTCTGCCCCGCCTGCCGGCGCGCGCGCAGAAGTGTCGGCAGTCAACCGCCGGCTCACGAGCCACGACGGCACCTGTATATGCGCCACGGCCACACCCGCAGGGTCCGAAGACGGCGTCGTCGATAGGGCGAATACAATCGTTCGGCCGCGCAGGCTCTCGCTCGCGATACTGCGCAGGGCCGTGGTCATCACGCTGTCGACCGTCGGCGAGAGCGTCGTGGCGACGATATCGACATCTCGCGCCGCGCCTCGGAGACCAAAGCTCACCGCGTACCGTCCGAACAATCCCGGCGCGACCCGTAACGCGCCCCCAGCCGCGACCGGTATCGGATACCCGAACGTCGTGAGATCGAGTGTCGTCGGCAGCTGTACCCGCCCGCGGAGGTCCGTGAGCAGCGCCTTCGCCGTCGTGGGCCACGATGGGTCGGCCGACACGTCCTTGGGCGCCCACACCTCCAGGTTCAGCGCTTCGACCATGGTCTGCGACAGCGGCGGCTCGCACGGACGTCCCTCACGCGGCGCGAACTCGACGCGCCCAACGATCGTGGCGACGGTCGCCCCGCCCGCCAGCGTGTCGCGCACGCTTTGGTCGACCGGGGCCTCATGGATGAACACGACGTCTAGCATACGGGCGTTCTCGATCACTCCCGGCGCCCGTGCCGGCTGCGCAAACGACCGGAACACGCTCACCACGGGTACGAGCGGCACAACTTCCCGAAACCACGAGTAGTAGGTCCAGTCCCGTAGCGGCGGCGTCGCCTCGTTCGGGTGCGTGAGGTGGAACTCCGCATGCCGCACCACATACCGGTCGGGGTCCAAATACACCGACCCCTCGACGTCGGGCTCCTGGAGGGCACTCGCCGGGCGAAAATCGATCCGCACCAGCGCGTGCGGATCATGCGGCTGGTCCGCCTCCGCGATCCAGAAGCAGTGGGTCTGCTCGAATGTCGGATTCGCGAGATCCTGAAACTGGACGAGGTGCATGAACTGCGCGGTCTGCCCGTACCGCCCGCCCGCAGTAAAGACGACCTGGCCCGGCTCGTATGCCTCGTCATGCCAGCTCTCGATATCAACGGTATCTATATCGATTCGCCGGTCGTCGTAGCCGGGCTCGCGCTCGAGGAACTCCTCCACCCGACGAAAATGAAACGGATAGCTCGTGGTGAGGATCCGAAGTCGCGCAACGTTCTCGCGTACCTGGTCGAACAGCGCCGCGAGCTCCGGGTGCACCAAGCTGTCGGGAATCCCCGTCGCGATGCATTCCTTCGGGCCGCGCGCATGCACGACGACCTTTTCAAGCCGAATCGCGACCCGTCGGAGCGATAAGGTGACGGTCGTGACGGCTGGTCCCGGCAGAACCTGCACGGTCGTATCGAACGGCGAGAACCCGATCTGCCTCGCCCGCACGTGATACAGTCCCGGCACGAGGTGTACGAACGCGAACGATCCCGTACTATCGGCGAACCGCGACACCCCCGACGGGGTCAGAGTCACCGATCCGTAGGGGATCCCCACGCCCTGGTCCCTGTACAGCACACGTCCGAGCAAACGGCCGGACGAATCGGCGCCCGACTCGGCTGGGGTCTGCGCGCTGACCGCGGCGGCAAACACGAGCATCCCCAGCACCGCCGCCAAGGGAAGCCGTCTACGAATGCCGCCCGTCATGAGATAGCGCCACTGCGGGATGGGTGGCCGGGATGGCGCGTCAGGCGCCCCGACGCGCGCCGAATAGTGACGACTGGATCGATATATCACAGAAACGATGAAAGCGTCGTGTGGGCCTCGAGGGTTTTCGCGTGCGGAAATCGCAAAATGTGGTTACTCCCACAAGGCCGGCGGGTTCGCTGACGCGCAAATGTGCCGCGTCCGACGATGGCGGCATGTGGTACATGCCGACAAAGTTTGAAATCAATTTCGCCGAACTCCCTCTCGCAACCGGCGTCGAGGCCACGCTCATACAGGCCGAGGCGGCGCTCAAAATGAATGATGCCGGGACCTGGGCGGGGGAGTTGATTATTACCGACTACGACCTACGGCGGCGATGTCAATATCACACTCCCACCTGCCGTGTCGGGCTTGGCCATTACGAACCCGCAGTACCGTCGTGCCAAAATTGTGTATGGGCGTTGACGTCTTTAGCGGCTCTGTTTTTGAAGCCTCTCAGCGAAACACGCGAATGAGCCACGACATTCAGTCGACTTGTCGCGAGATCGCTGCACGTTGGCCTGCGATCGCTGCGTAGCCGCATAGGACGGCCCGGTACTGAATTAAGCGTTGACCCGGCGCACAGCAGAAGCGCCGGCGTCAGCGCGAAACTTAGCGACCAACGGATGAGCCCGCGTAAGTGGATCAGTTATGTGGCTCAGTTCTCACGATCTCCGATCGCTATCATGTCCT
>PLLD01000278.1 GCA_003141205.1 Gemmatimonadota bacterium | reverse complement strand
CCGCGGGCCTGGCCGCCGCGCAGCAGCTCGCCAGGGCAGGACACGACGTCACCGTCTTTGAAAAGGACGAGCGGGTCGGCGGCCTGCTCCGTTACGGCATCCCCGACTTCAAGATGGAGAAGACGGTGGTCGACCGGCGCGTCGCGCAGCTCGGCGCGGAGGGGGTGCTGTTCCACACCGGGATAGAGGTCGGGCGCTCCGTACCAGTCGCGGCGCTGCGGCGCGATTTCGATGCCGTCCTGCTCGCCGTCGGGGCGACGGTCCCCCGCGCGTTGGCGATCCCGGGCGCCGATCTCGCCGGGGTGCACTACGCGATGGACTTCCTGACGCAGCAAAACCGCGTCGGAGCGGGCCGCTCGGTGGGGCCGGCCGGTCAGATCACGGCGCGCAACAAGCGGGTCGTGATCCTGGGAGGCGGCGACACGGGGTCCGATTGTCTCGGGACGTGCCATCGCCAGGGCGCCCACTCCGTCGCCCAGTTCGAGCTCCTGGCCGAGCCGCCCGCGGATCGGCATGCGTCGACGCCCTGGCCGCTGTGGCCGATGCAGCTGCGTACGTCGCACGCGCACGAGGAGGGGGGAGAGCGCGACTGGTCCGTCTCGACCGTGGCGTTCAGCGGCGACGCGGGAGGTGTGACCCGGCTCCATGCGGTCCGCGTCGATGCATCACCCGGTGTGGATGGCGGGCTTGCCGTCGCCGAGCGGCCGGGCTCCGCATTCACGCTCGACGTCGACCTCGTGCTGCTCGCGCTCGGGTTTACGGGAGCCGAGCCTACGGCGGCCAAGGGTCTCGGTCTCTCGCTCGGCCCCCGCGGGACGGTGCCGACGGACGGCTACGCGACGGCGGTCGAGGGAGTCTTCGCGGCGGGAGATGCGCGCCGGGGTGCGTCGCTCATCGTGTGGGCGATCCGCGAGGGACGCGACGCCGCGGCGGCGATCGATGCATACCTGCGCACCCCCGCGCGCCGGGCCCCGCACGGGCCGGGCATTCCGCTCAGTGGATCCAGTGGCCGATACGTGACCAGCGGATCTCGGTGATCGCGCGGAAGTAGTCGAGCCCCGCGTCGGGGTCGTACGAGTAATACACGAACAACGGTCGTCCGCGCATGTTGGCGCGCGGCACGAATCCCCAGAATCGGCTGTCCTTCGAATTGTACCGATTGTCGCCCATCATGAAATACGACTTGGGCGGTACCACGATCGGACCCCAGTCATCATGCGTGGGCTGCGCCGGCGCCGGCCCGAAGCGCGACGCGCGGAGCCCGATCGGCTTCTGCCAATCGAAGTCGGGGCTCACATCGCCGGGATGGGATGCCGTCGGATCCGTCGGATCGAAAAGGGCGAACGCGGGACCCTGCGGGCGCGCGCCACCGTTGATGTAGAGCGTGCCGTCGCGCATGTACACCGTGTCCCCCGGCATACCCCACAGGCGCTTCACGAGCGTCGGCGTGGGATCCTGGGGCTGGTCGATCTGCGCGGGCGACACGAACACCACGACGTCTTCCCGCTTGGGACCGGCATACCCGGGGAGCGTCACGTCCGTGAAGGGGACGTGCGGTCCGTAGATCAACTTGTTGACGAAGAGCCAGTCGCCGACGAGCAGCGTCGGAGTCATGCTCCCCGAGGGAATGCGGTAGGCCTCGATGAGGAACGCCCGCACGCACAGGAAGATGAGCAGCGCGCCAAGCAACGACCGCGCGTTCTCCCACGCGGCCCGCGCAGGGGGCCCCGAGGCCCCCCCGCGCGCCGCACCAGCTGACGGAACGGTCTTATCTCACGTGCTTGGAGACGAGCTTCGTCATGTCGAACATCGACACGCGAGTCTTTCCGCCGAACACCGGGCGGAGTGCATCGTCCGCGTTGATCATGCGGCGCTCCTTCGGATCCTGGAGCCCCTTCCGCTTGATGTAGCCCCACAGCTTCTTCGTCAACTCGGTCCGCGGCAGCGGTGCGGAGCCGACGACGACTGCCAACATGCTATCGGGTTGCACGGGGCGCATGAACGCCGCGTTCGGCTTCCGCTTGGCGCCCGCCTTCTTCGCGGGACGCTTTGCCGCCTTCGCGGCCGGGCGCTTTGCTGCCTTCTTAGCGGCCTTCTTTTTGGTCTTGGCCATCGACTGTCGCTCCTCGAAAAGTGAGACGAGAACCGTGCAGCTCCAGAGTGAAGGGAGGGGCACACTGCGGTTCAAAGTACACCCGAGAGAGCACTACGCAAGAGAGGCTAGGGCTGTCCGCCGCCGACGGAGAGATCGATCATCCGCGAGCCGCGCACGTATTCCACCGACTTGGGCTCCCGGAGCGAGGCCAGGCGTTTCACGACGCCGGCGATCCGCGTCCCCTGCTCGGCGATCACCTGAATGCACTGCCGCTCCTCCTCGGGAGTCGCCAGCTCGTGCGTCAGCAGGGCGACGTTTCCCAGCAGCGCCGTCAGCGGATTGTTGATCTCGTGCTGCACCGCGAGCGCCGTCTCCCCGATCCCCGCGAGCCACTGCGCACGGGCGAGGGCGTCCTCCGCGGCCCGCTTCGCGCGGTCGATCGCCATCCGCCGCTCGGCGATCACGACGCGCGTCCGGAGGGCCTCCGCGGCGATGGGCTTCCAGATGTAATCGTCCGCGCCCGCGTCGAGGATGCGCATCAGGTCCGATGTCGCCCCGCGCGTCGTCACCATGATGATGAACGCGTCGCGCCCCAGGCCGCCCCGCCGGATGTGCTCGCACACCTCGATCCCCGAGAGTCGGGGCATCTGCCAGTCGAGCAACACGAGCGAGGGATGCTCCTGCTCGAACAGCTCCCAGGCCTCGCGGCCATCGCTCGCGGCCACGACCTCATGCCCCGCCGCCTCGAGGACGGCGCGGAGGAGCGCCCGCATCGACTCATCGTCGTCCGCTATCAGTGTTTTCATGCCGCCACGCTCCCTCCTGTCTGCCGGCCGTCGAGAGCCGGGCGGTGTGCCATGAGGACGACCGCAGCGAGAGGGGTGAAACATCGGCCGTATATTTCCCCCGGATGCCTCGACCCCCCGCCCGACCCGACTCCGTGGCCGCCGCCCCCGCCGGCATCGGTCGCGTGCCGCCCCCGGTCAACGAGCCGGTGAAGAGCTACGCCCCGGGATCGCCCGAGCGGCGCACCCTCAAGGCCCGGCTCGCGGCCATGGCCAACGAGCGCCCCACGATTCCGCTCATCATCGGGGGCAAGGACATCTGCACGGGCGATGTCGGCACCGTCGTCATGCCGCACGACCATCAGCACGTGCTCGCGGACTGGCACCGCGCCCGCCCCGCGGACGTCGAGCAGGCTATCGCTGCGGCCACGGCCGCCCACCGAGAGTGGAGCGCCTGGAGCTGGGAGGACCGCGCCGCCGTCTTCCTGCGTGCGGCGGATCTCCTCGCCACGCGGTGGCGCGACACGCTCAACGCCGCGACGATGCTGGGGCAATCGAAGACCGTGCACCAGTCCGAGATCGACGCCGCGGCGGAATTGACCGACTTCTGGCGCTTCAACCCGCACTACGCGCAGGANNGACTATCGCCCGCTCGAGGGATTCGTCTTCGCGGTGACGCCGTTCAACTTCACGGCGATCGGCGGCAACCTGCCCACGGCCCCGGCGCTCATGGGGAACACCGTGGTCTGGAAGCCGGCCCCGACGGCGCTGCTGTCCTCGTACTACATCATGCGGTTGCTCGAGGCCGCCGGGCTCCCCCCGGGCGTGATCAACTTCGTGCCGGGAGACCCGGTCGCGATCGCCCACGCGACCCTGGGTCACCCGGACCTCGCCGGCGTGCATTTCACCGGGAGCTCCGCCGTGTTCCAGACGATCTGGCACACGATCGGGACCAACATCGCCCGCTATCGCAGCTATCCCCGCATCGTCGGCGAGAC
>PLLD01000106.1 GCA_003141205.1 Gemmatimonadota bacterium | reverse complement strand
CCGCGCGGGCGTGGGCGTACTATCAGGCCGTCGACGTGTACCTCGACGCGCCGCGCCCGCATGTCGCGCAGGCGGAGTCGTATAGCGCGAAGCTGGACGCGATGGGGGCGGACGCGGCGGTCGAGCGCATGCTGGCCCACACCCAGCTGGCGCGGGAGGCACAGCGGCGCGATAGTATCCCCCTGTGGGAGCGGGAAACCCAGGCCGCGCTGACCGCCAGTAAGCAGATGACGGGTGATACCCGCAAGGAATACGCGCACGAATCCGCCGATGTGTACACCGCGATGGCGCAGCTCCGCGCGCGGCAGAATGATGTGGCCGGGGCCAAAGCCACGCTCGCGCTGGGCCGCGCGGCGCTCGTGCCGTTACGTCCCCGCGTACGCCAAGAGTTTGACAATGCCGATCGCTGGTACACGGTCCAGGGGCAATCGGTGGGGCCGGTCGAGGCCACGCAGTGGGCGACCGGCGGGATCGGGGGCACGGTGCACCCCGTGCGCGGGACGCCCGCGGTGGTCGCGTTCGTATCCGCCAATTGCGGCGGGGGGTGTTATGCGAACTACGCGGTCCTGCGCCGGCTCATGGCGCCCTACTCCCCCGCCACCCTCGACGTGATTTTCGTGACGACAACCGAGGGGTGGGTGCGCTCGCGCCTCGTACTGCCGGATGCGGAGATGCGGGAGACGCAGGATTACTTCCTCACCTATCTCAAGTTCCCGGTGTCGCTCGCGATGTGGAAGGGCGTCTATCACCGTCGCTCCGAGGATGGCCGCCTCCTGCGGGACAAGTCGCCGACGGAGCAGGCGTATCAGCCGCCGCAAGACCAGGATATCGTAGTGGCGATTATCGATAAGACCGGTATCCTGCGGCTCTACACCACGCTATCGAGCCAAAACGAAGCGATGCTGGACGACGTCGTGAAGTCGGTGATGTCAGGCGGGTGATGTCCGTGCTGATGAATCGCTCGTCGCCCACACTGCCGCCCCGTGCCCGCTGGATCTATCCTCTTGTGCGTGTCCTCGCGGCCGTCACCAGCGTCAGTCCGCCTGCAGCTCTAACGCTCGCCGCGCAGTCCCCGTCCACGCAGGATACCGCCTCGACCCAAGTGACCGGCATTCCCAACCTGCCGAATGTGGTGACCGTGGTCCCGTTCTACTGGAAAGCCAATGAAACGGACCTGGAACGCACGAAAGTCATTATTCCCGCCGAGGTCGACGGGCGCCGCGGCAATTTCGTGCTGGATCTCGGGGACCCTAACTTGGATCTGAACCGCACCTTCTTGCAGCCCAGCCCTACCGGCGGGGTCGACACCGTCACGGACGCCAATCGCATTCCCGAACACGACGGCGAGGACTCCGCCCACGTCACGCTCCGCATCGGTACCCTGATCGACAGCTTTGTCGAACCGACGCTAGGGGGCCCGAATCCCCGCCAGATCAACGCTTTTCTCAATCACATCTTTGGCAACTTCTCCTGGGTTTTTGCCCCCCGGCTGGGCAATATCGGCCTCTCTGTGCTAGAGCCGTTCGAGACCATCATCGACTATACGCACCGGCGTGTCGTCCTGATTCGGCTCGATTCCGCCGGCCACCGACTGGCCGCGGTTCCCGCGTACACACCGAAATGGACGGCCCCGCTCATCGATATGCCGCTCGCCCACGATGCGCGGCAGTGGTGGGGGATCGCGGTCCGGCCGTTTGTCAATACCGTGGACACCCTCACGTCTGCCAACAATACCGAGACCAAGATGATGGATACAGGCACTCCGACGAATGATAATGATGAGGATATTCTCGGCTATCCCTTCCTGAGCCAGCTGGGAGTGGTCGGCTTCAACCATCGCACACACCAATTCATCCTCTATCATTAGCAGGCCATGCACTCCACGCCCGTCAGCCCCTCCACCCCTACCGTACGGCATGGCCTCCGCGGCGTGTGTGCCGGAGAACCCGTTCGCGGTCAATTAATGACCCTGCGGACCCGTGCCTCCTAGGAAGGTACGCTGGCGGGTACCGATAGCGGGGTCGTGGGCCCACGGAGGGGCGACGGTACTAGCGACCCCGCTCATATCACAATCCACCCTTCGCCGCGGCTCGCTCGAGTCACGGGTGCCACCAGGACCGTACGGGAAGCTCTGCTTGGAGTGTCTCACCGTAGAGACGCGCCGCGGGGCGGGGGGGGGGCGTGTCGCGGGCGCCCGAGCGAGACACGTGTCCGGCCACGACGCCCAGGCGATGCAGCAGGCTCCTGCGCGGGCGCCGGCGGTTCGCGAAGGGGAGTGGATCGAGCAGATCCGTCGAGGCGATGCTGCGGCGTTCGAGACGATGGTGCGGGCCTACGGCCCTCAGCTGGCTCGCTTCGCGGTCGGGCTCCTGGGCAGCCGAGAGGACGCCGAGGACATCGTGCAGGACGTTCTCTGGCGCGTCTGGGAGGGACGGGGGGCGTGGCGGCCGACTGTGTCGCTCCGCGCCTACCTCTTCACGGCCGTCCGGAACCGGGCTCTCAACCTGCTGCAGCGGGGGCGCATCCGCGCGCGGTATCAGGTGGCGACGCAACACAGCGCCCAGTACGACGCTGAGCTGCAGGCGATCGCGAGTCCCGCCGATGTGCTCGACGAGGAGGAGGACCGTATCGCGGTGACGACGGCGCTGCGGCGGGCGTTCGCCGGGCTGACCGAGCGCCAGCAGTCGGCGGTCCGGCTCCGCTACGAGCACGGACTGACCTTTCCCGAAGTGGCAGCGGCGCTCGCCGTGTCGCTGGGTGCGGCCGAACGGATCGTCGCGCGTGCCATTCGGGCGATGCGCGTGGGCATGTGGGTGGGGATGCGGGAGAGCCCCGAGAGGGCGGGGCCCTTTGCATAACATCGGAGACGCCGCGGTCCTCGCGCTCGTCGCAGCCGGCGCTGTGTTCCTTGTCCTTTTCGTCGCGCACGTGGCGGGGCGCCGGCTGCGCTGGCGGGCGCGCGCGTATCATGGGGCGGACGGCGATGTCGGCGACGACGGCCCGCACTGGCAGGCGCGGTGAGCACGATTCCGACGGATCTGTTCTATACGGCCGCGCACGAGTACGTCCGGTTCGGCGCGGGCGGTGTCGCAGCCATCGGCATTACCGATTATGCCCAGAGTGCGCTGGGCGACATCATTTATATCGAGCTGCCCAAGGTGGGTGCGGCGCTGACGACGAGTGCCGTGTGCGGGACCGTGAAGGCCGTGAAGGCGGTATCACAGCTGTTCTCTCCCGTCACGGGAGAGGTGATCGCCGTCAACGAGCAGCTCGCCGGAGATCTCGCTCTCGTGAACCTCGATCCGTACGGGGCCGGCTGGATGCTACGCGTCCGCGTGGGGAATCCAGCGGCCCGCGATGGACTGTTAACGCCCGCGGAATATGCCCAGCAGCTCGCCCAGTAGCGTGCCGGCCACCGACAAGCCGCGCCGTCGCTGGGTCGTCCTCCGCACGATCCTCGGTGGTGCGCTCCTGACCGTCACCAGCGCCTGCGCGTCCGTGGCCACGACGCCAGCAACCCCGCCGCCGGCGGGGCAGCGTCCCGCGGGGGCCGGCGAGCGCCCCGTCTCGGCCGTGGTGCCGGGCATTCCTGACCTGCCGAATGTAGTGACCGTGGTCCCGTTCCAGCTCTATCAGCCGGATGGAAGCGTAGGCTGGATTTATTTCCCGGCGGAACTGGACGGACGCCGGGGGACGTTCAGCCTCGATACGGGTTCGCCCCGCTTCTGGCTGAATCCGGAGTATCTGCGGCCCAGCGCCACGGGCGGCATCGATACGGTCGCGGCGGGGGGCCCGCCCCAGGAGGGGTTTGTCACCGTGCACACGATGCACGTTGGCACGCTGCTCCAGCACCTCGACACGACCGATGTCGGGCCGCCGGTGCCGTACCCCACCAATGGGAATATCATGCGCTTTGTGGGACACGAGCTCGGGACGTTCGGGCTCCCTGCGATGGAGCCCTTCGAGACGATCATCGACTATGTGCACCAGCGCCTCATCCTAATCCGGCTCGACAAGACTGGACAGCGGCTGGCGGCGGTCCCCGCCTACACACCCGCGTATACGATGCCCCTCATGCCCGTGAACGAGCATTGGTGGGGCGTAGCGGCGCACACAGGCGATTCGGTCGGCACCTTAGTCGATACCGGGGGAGCAGATCATGCGGGCGTCTTGGGCTTTGCATTCCTGAATCGGCTGAGGGTGGTCGGGTTCAACTTGCGCACGCGGCAACTCATCGTGTACCGCTAATCGTCGCGCGCCACATGGCCCATCAGGCGAGGCCAGGTTGCGTAGGGCGAACGCGGCTCCGGTGGTTCGCGAAGGCGAGTGGATCGAGCAGATCCGTCGAGGCGATGCTGCGGCGGGGCGCGGTGGCGTGGCTGGCGGGTGAGCGACTGATCCTGTTGGTAGCACACCTGCCGGCGGCGCCCGTCGCCGCCGTCGAAGCCGCGCAAATGGCGCTCGAGCGATCGCGCGTCAGGAGCGGGAGCTCATCGTGCGGGAGCTGCAGGCCGGACAGTGCATTCGAATCGATGGCTACGCGCAGCTACCCGGCACGACGGATGGCGGGGTCAACGCGGCCCATCAGCGATTTGTTACCGACCAGATGGCGGCGGTCGTACATGAGGTTTCCTGCGGCACGTAGCACTCGTACCGGCTGATACGGATGCGATGTGGATACGCGGCACGACGGTCCTCAATATTCGGTCGCGAGGAGAATTAGCCGTTCTATAAGTGATGGACCGCCCCCGCATCCACCGGCTCCAACGGCGCCAGCGGCAAAAAATCCTGCTCTGGCGGATTCTGTAGCACGGTCCTATCCTGTCGCCCATGCGCGAGAGTCCCGTACAGGCTGTAGCGCCTGAGTTGAGCGTGCCAGGCGCGGCCTCGGCGCCGGTCTCCATCTGCGACGCGGCGCTCGTCGAGCGCATCCGAACGGGCGACACGCAAGCGTTTGAAGCGGTCTTTCACGAGTTCTACCGTCCGCTGTGCGCCTTCGCCGCCGGCTACGTCCGATCGGCCGATGGCGCCGAAGAGCTCGTGCAGGAGCTGTTCTGCCGACTCTGGGAGCAGCGCACCGCCTGGCGGCTCCACGGCGCGCTCCGCACGTACCTCTACACGGCTCTCCGCAACCGCGCGCTTGGCTACCTGCGCCACCGGCGGGTCGTCGACCGCGTTGCGGACCATGCGTCGCCCGACGCTGGGATCCCGGGGATGGGAGAAAGCGCGCCCGAAGCCGATGCACGCCTGCAGGCGATCGATGCGGCCGCGGTGGCGCAGCGGTGCCTCGATACGCTGTCCGATCGCTGTCGCCAGGCGCTCATCCTGCGGCGGGACGGCGACTTGAGCTACGCCGAGATCGCCCAGGTCATGGGTGTCTCGGTGAAGCGCGTCGAGGCGCTGCTCACGCAAGGCTACAAAGCGCTCCGCCTCGCGCTCGCCGGCTACCGGTAACAGCCGGACGAGGGTTTCCGCGCGTCCGCGCGTCCTACCTCGCGTATGGATGCGCTGCCGCCCGATCTGCCGCCGGACGATGCGACACTCGATCCCCTCCTGATCGAGCGGTACGTCGCGGGGAAGTGCACCGCTGCCGAGCGCGCGGAGGTGGACCGGTGGGTGGCGGGCCGGCCCGACCGGCACGAGCTGATCGACGCGATGCGAACCGTGTGGGCGAGCATCGCGACATCCCCCACGCAATACGATTCGCGTCCAGCATGGGCGGACATGTCCGCTCGCTTGACGCCGACCGCCCTGACACACGCCACGTCGGCGCGCATACTCCGGTTATGGCCCGGCGGGGTCCCGCAGGCCAGCGGGCCGGCCCGGACATGGCGCATGGCGGCTGGCGTTGCGGGGATCGGAGTCGCGGGGTTGGGCGCGGCTCTCGCGCTCCGAGCGGGGTATCGGCAACTGTCCGTGCCGCAACCGGTTCGGGAGTTCGCGACGACGGCCGGGGGGCGGGCGGCGATCAGTTTGCGGGACGGCACACGCATTCTCCTGGCGCCGGGCACGCATCTCCGGGTACCCGGCGACTTCGGCCGGACAACGCGCGCGGTCGCGCTCGATGGCGAGGCGTACTTCACCGTCGTCCACGATGCGGCACATCCGTTCTCAGTCCAGACCCGTATCGCTACTGCAACGGATGTCGGAACGACGTTCGATATGCGGGCGTACGACGACGACCGTGCCGTGCATGTCGCGGTCGCGGAAGGCAGCGTATCGGTGTTGCGGGCAGGGTCCGGTCGCGACCAGTCCCTGCGG
Source organism: Gemmatimonadota bacterium (assembly GCA_003141205.1). GTDB lineage: Bacteria > Gemmatimonadota > Gemmatimonadetes > Gemmatimonadales > Gemmatimonadaceae > FEN-1251. Next base: position 1,117 of record PLLD01000106.1, on the reverse strand, counting down.
GCAGGCGATATCGCGATTGTGACGGATACGGCGACCGCGGTGGCCCATGGGGCGGACGTCGTGGCGCTGACGGCATGGACTGACGGGACGCTGCGCTTTGACGCGGCGCCGCTCGACGAGGTCCTGACGGAAATGGCGCGGTGGTACGCGATCAAGATCGTTCCACCGACCGGTGCGCTGGCCACGCGCCCCTTCACGGCAAGCCTGGCGAACGAGACCGCGGAATCGGCGCTCCGGATAGTGGCCGCTGCCGTGGCGGCCCGGCTCGAGCGCCGCGGTGACGCGTACGCATTCGTCCCCCTTCCTGATTCGCGAGGACCACAGTGATCGGTCGCAGTTTTCGTACGCGGCTCGTGCTGGTCGCCGTCGCCGTGGGTGGCACGGCAATGCTGGGCGCGCAGCAGGTTGCCCTGTTGGATCGCGGTCCCCGCTTCCTAACCGAGGCTACCGCGACATTCAGTCCGCGGGATGCGAGCGATGCGCCGATCCTGCGACGGCGTCTCACATTGGAGCTGGTCCGCGTTCCCCTCCCGGCTGCGCTGGCGGAGATCACGCGACAAACCGGGATCCGGTTCGCCTACAGCCCGGCCGAAGTGCGGGCTGGCGCCCTGGTCTCGCTGAGCGCGAGCGATCTGACGGTCGCCGCCGCGTTGCACGACATCCTGCTCGACATGGCGATCGACGTGCAGCTTTCGGCCAACGGGACGCTGACATTTGTTCCCCGCGCGGCCAGCGAAGTTGCGCCGGTCCGAGCGCAGCAGGGCACGGCCAGTATCGCCGGCCACGTCACCGACGGTGCGCTCAAGGCGCCGCTGTCAGAAGTGTCGGTTCGCGTCGAGGGCACGGCGCTCCGTACGTCGGCCAACGCGGACGGGAAGTATACGATCACCGGTGTGGCACCCGGGACATATCGGCTCACCGCTCGGCGGGTGGGATATCAGCCACTCACGAAGGAGATCACCGCTGTCGGTGATCAAACTGCGACGCTCGACTTCGCCCTGACCGCGGCGCCCACACGGCTCGATGAAGTCGTGACGACTGCACTTGGCGAGCAGCGGCGGTACGAAGTCGGGAACGACATCTCGACAATCAATGCGGACTCGATCGCACCGACGGC
>PLLD01000263.1:376-3794 GCA_003141205.1 Gemmatimonadota bacterium | reverse complement strand
CGCGGCGGCGATGGCGGCGTGCTCAACGTCCTCTCGGGCGTCTCGCTCTCGGTCGCGCGCGGGGAGATGGTCGCGATCGTCGGGGCGAGCGGCGCGGGAAAGAGCACGCTGCTCCACGTCCTGGGCGCACTGGACGCGCCGACGCGCGGGTATGTCGTGATCGCCGGCGAGCCCACGGCCGGCCGGGATGACGATGCGCTCGCCGCGCTGCGCAACACCCGCGTCGGGTTCGTCTTCCAGTTCCACNNCGGCACATCGGGTTCGTCTTCCAGTTCCACCACCTGCTGCGGGAGTTCTCCGCGCTCGAGAACGTCACGCTCCCCCTCACCATCGCCGGCTGGGACGCGCGGCGCGCCCGGGGGCGCGCCGAAGAGCTGCTCGCGCGGGTCGGGCTGAGCGGGCGCATGCACCACCGGCCGTCCGAGTTGTCGGGCGGCGAGCAGCAGCGGACCGCCGTCGCGCGGGCACTCGCCGTCGACCCGGCGGTATTATTAGCAGATGAGCCATCGGGGAATCTCGATCACGCCAACGCCGAGCGGCTGCACGAGCTGCTGGGCGAGCTGTCGCGCGATTTCGAGATGGGGATGGTCGTCGTGACGCACAATCGGTCGCTGGCCGCGCGGGCGCATCGGGTCCTCCTGCTCGAGAACGGACGGCTGCAGCCGGCAGCGGTCCAGGACGGAGTCGCCTGATGGTCTGCGACAACTGCCGGGAGCGGGACAGCGTGCTCAAGCTGGTGCAGGTCATCGACGGAACGCCGAAGGAGCTGCACCTGTGCGAGCGCTGCGCGGCGGAGAAGGGGGTGGAGTCGGCCGTGGCCGCGCCCTCCCCTGCGATCGGCGAGCTCCTGCAGAAGGTCCAGCAGCAGCTGCTGGTCGGCGCGGGCGGCGGCGGGACGGGCGCGGGTGACGCGGCCGCCGCGTCGGCGCGCGACGCCGTGCGCTGCACCTTCTGCTCGGCCACGCTCGCCGATTTCCGGAGCACGGGCCGGCTCGGGTGCCCGCACTGCTACGAGGCCTTCGAGGGAAGCTTGCGCGAGCTCCTGCGCCGCGTGCATGGAAACGCGCGCCACACCGGGCGCGTATACATGCCGCCCCGCGCGGAGACGGCCGATCACGGCGGATCGCTGGGCGAGCTGCGCGACCGTCTGAAGCGCGCGATCGAGGCGGAGCAGTTCGAGCTCGCGGCCGACATCCGCGACCGCATTCGCGTGCTCGAGTGAGGAGCCGCGCATGCCGCTAGACCTTTCGCTCCTGCCGGACGGCGGCGTGATCTGGATGGACGCGTCGGGGGAGCACTCCGACATCGTGCTGTCCACGCGCATCCGGCTTGCGCGCAATATCGAGGGCTATGCCTTCACCGGGCGCGCGCGCGACGGCGAGCGCCTCCGCGTGCTCGCGCAGGTGCGGGACGCCGCGACGCAGGTGCCGGCGCTGGCGCACAACGTCTTCGTGCGCGTCGACGAGCTGCCGGCGACGGACCGGCTCCTGCTGCACGAGCGCCACCTCGTGAGCAAGGAGCTGGCGGGGCTGGACGCGCAGCACCCCGTGCGGAGCGGCGCCGCCGTCTTCCTCGGTCCCGACGTGGGGGTGATGGTCAACGAGGAGGACCATCTCCGGCTGCAGTCGCTGCGATCCGGCTTCGCGCTGCCCGCGGCGTTCGAGGCGGTGCAGCAGCTCGATCGCGAGCTCGGGGCGCGCGTGCCGTACGCCGTGCACCCGGAGTTCGGCTTCCTCACGGCCTGCCCGACGAACACCGGAACCGGGATGCGCGCCTCGGTACTCATCCACTTGCCGGGGCTCGTTCTGACGAAGGAGATGGGGAAGGTGCTCGCCGGTCTCCAGCAGATGGGGCTGACGTACCGGGGGCTGTACGGCGAGGGGAGCGACGTCGTCGGCAACTTCTTCCAGATCTCCAACCAGACAACCCTGGGGCGGAGCGAGGACGAGCTGTTGCAGCAGCTGCTGGTCGTCGTCCGAAGGGTGATCGCCAGCGAGGAGGATGCGCGGCGCATCTTGCTTCGTGACGCCGGATATATTATTGAGGACAAGGTGTGGCGGGCGTACGGGACGTTACGGTATGCGCACAGCCTCACGTTCGACGAGGCGATGAATTTTTTGAGCGGCGTGCGGTTGGCCGTGGGATTGAAGCTGATTTCCGGTCTGAGCGTATATACCCTCAACAAGCTCCTGATTTTCAGCCAGTCGGCGCACTTATCCCGGGCAGAGGGGCGGGCGCTGACGGAGAGCGAGGCGAATCTGGTGCGCGCACGGTACGTGCGTCACACGCTCGCGCAAGAGGCCGGGGCTCCCTGAGCTCGACCACGGCGGGCGGTCGGATGGTTCGCGCAGACGGCGGGAGATGAGGGATTCATGAACGGCTACAACTTCACGGAGCGGGTCCGGAAGGTCCTCGCGATGGCGCGTGAAGAGGCAGCTCGCCTACATCACGAGTACGTCGGGACCGAGCACATCCTCCTCGGGTTGATTCGCGAGGGAGAGGGCGTGGCTGCGGCCGTTCTCCAGAACATGAACGTCGACCTCGACGAGATCCAGCAGAAGATCGAGGAGACGGTCAAGAAGGGGAAAGCCGCGCAGACGACCGGCCCGGACCTTCCGTACACGTCGCGCGCCAAGAAGGTGCTCGAGCTCGCGATGAGCGAGGCGCGCGAGCTGAACCACAGCTACGTCGGCACCGAGCACCTTCTGCTGGGGCTCCTGCGCGAGGAGAAGGGAATCGCCGCGCAGGTGCTGACCGATGCCGGCGTCAACCTCGACGCCGCCCGCACCGAGACGTTGCGGCTGCTCGGCACGGAGATGCCGCAGGGAGGCGCCGCCACGGCGGCCGCCGGAAAAGGCGGAGCGTCGCCCGCCTCCGCCCCCGCCAAGGGGGACAAGAAATCCAAGACCCCCGCCCTCGACCACTTCTGCCGCGATCTGACTCAGCTGGCGGGCGAAGGACAGCTCGACCCGACGATCGGCCGGGCGAAGGAGATCGAGCGCGTCATGGAGGTGCTGACGCGGCGCAAGAAGAACAACCCGGTCCTCATCGGCGAGCCGGGCGTCGGCAAGACCGCCATCGTCGAAGGGTTGGCTCAGCTCATCGCCGACGGGAAATGCCCCGAGTCCCTGCGCGACCATCGCGTCCTGTCACTCGACATGGCGGCCGTGATCGCGGGCACGAAATACCGCGGCCAGTTCGAGGAACGGCTCAAGGCCGTGATGAACGAGATCGCGCAGAACAAGAACATCATCCTGTTCATCGACGAGCTGCATACCCTCGTCGGCGCCGGGGCGGCCGAAGGCGCGATCGACGCCAGTAACATGCTCAAGCCCGCGCTCGCGCGCGGCGAGCTGCAGTGCGTGGGCGCGTCGACGCTGAACGAGTACCGGAAATACATCGAGAAGGACGGCGCGCT
>PLLD01000263.1:0-371 GCA_003141205.1 Gemmatimonadota bacterium | reverse complement strand
GACAAGGCGATCGACGTGATCGATGAAGCCGGCGCGCGGGCGCGCCTGGCCGCGCAGGTGCCGCCGCTGGAAGTGGCCGAGCTCAAGGCGCAGCTCGACGCCAACGTCGCCGAGAAGGAGGCCGCGGTCCGCGACCAGAACTTCGAGAAGGCCGCCGCGTTGCGCGACAAGGAGCGGGAGCTGCAGGCCGACATCCGCCAGAAGCAGGAGGAGTGGGAGAAGCGGCGCCAGTCGTATCGCCCGGTCCTCGGGGAGGAGGAGATCGCCTTCATCGTGAGCCGGTGGACCGGGATTCCGGTCACCCGGCTGCAGGAGGCGGAGACGGCGCGGCTGCTGCGCATGGAGGACGAGCTGCACGAGTCCGTGGTCGG
>PLLD01000273.1 GCA_003141205.1 Gemmatimonadota bacterium | reverse complement strand
CCACCACCATGGTCCCGCCGGGCACGGGCATATTCGCCCAACGAATCAGTAAGAAAGTGCGCGGGGTAGCCACCACCCCGTAGCATTCGAATTCACTCGCAAACTCGCGTACCCGTACATCGAGCCCCCGGAGACATGCCGCATCCCCATCTGAACGGACGCCACACCCACGCACTCGCCGCGATCTTTCAGCACCCGATCGCACATAACCTCGAGTGGCATGCGGTCATCGGGCTCCTGGGAGCCCTCGGGACCGTCGACGACGGCGAGCCCGGTGGGCCTCTCCACGTGACCATCAATGGCGAGCAGGCGACGTTCACGCGCGGCCCCTTCGAGAAGGACGTCACGGATGTCGAGACGGTGATGTCGATCCGCCACCTGCTCGAGCGCGCCGGGATCAACGCAGAGCCGTAGCACCAATGCGGTACAAGCGCGGTACCAGCGCGGTACCAGCGGCGCTATGAGCGGCCCCCGCCCCACAGACAGCGCTGACGATGACGAAGGCGATGACATCATCACGCCCGATGACGATGTCGTCGTGACCTGCCCCTACTGCGGCGAGGAGAACCCCATAGTTCTCGATCCCGGCGGTGGGACCGCACAGGACTACGTCGAGGATTGTCAGGTCTGCTGCCGGCCCTGGCAGGTGCACGTCCGGTGGGACCGTGACGGGCACGCCGACGTCCAGGTGGATGCCGCCGACAGCTAGGCGGTCACCCCTCGCCTGAGTCGGCAGAGCGCCCTTCACGACATTACACTTACGAATCGATGCGCCTGCGCCCGTACGTCGGCTCACTCTCGATGGTATTCCTCGCCCGTCTCGTGACGGCGCAGGGGATGTGCGGCTTGATGCCTGGGCACACGCACATGGAAACCGGCGCCTCGTCCCATTGCGGGGGGATGCAGCACGCCACGCAGCACGCGGATCCCGGGTCGCGTCACAGCAGCTCCAGCCCGGCCCACTCGCATGACGGACCTGTTCCGCTGAGCTGTTGCGCGGCGTTGGCATCGTGCACGCCCGTGCTGTCCGGCGCCCTCGTGCTCCCGGTGGCCGAGATCGAGGGGCCAAAAGCCACACTGCCCGTCGTGATACCGGGAAGGCTCCTGAGCCGAGCAACCGCCCCCGAGCCACCCCCTCCCAAACAGATCGGCCGCTAGATCCTTCCCTGCGCGCGACCGCTCGTCACGCGCAGGGCGGCGTGTCGCGCGCCCGCCCGGACCGCCCGGGCCGTGGCGCGCCCGTCGCGGCCCGAATCATGTGGGATAATGCACACCCGATACGGATACGATCGCACCGCAGCGTGGTGCGCCCTCGCCCTCTGCGTCGCCGTCGCCCTGGCCCCCAGCCTCGGGGCGCAAGGGACGCCGGCGCCCGACTCCGCCGCGCGCTCCGATACCTCCATGCAGGACATGCCCGATATGCCGGGCATGAGCATGCAGCACACGACGCCTCATGCAGGACCGATGGCCGGCATGGCGATGCGCCCGGGACCCCTCGGGATCTCGGAGAGCCGGGAGGGATCCGGAACGTCGTGGATCCCCGACGCATCACCCATGCATGCGCGGCACCTGAGCGTCGGGCAATGGGAAGTCATGCTCCACGGCGTCGAGTTCTTCGAATACGACCGCGCGGTCGGGGGAGCGCGCGGCGCCGATCAGTTCGGCGGGATCGGCTGGATGATGGGGATGCAGCGCCACGCGGTGGGCGCCGGCACGCTCGCTTTTCGTGAGATGCTCAGCGCAGACCCATGGACGGTCACCGAGCGGGGGTACCCCCTCTTGTTGCAATCCGGTGAGGCCTACGACGGCGCGCCGCTGCACGACCGCCAGCACCCCCACGACCTGTTCATGGAGCTCGCTGCCCTCTACACGGCCCCCGTTACCCGTAGCGTCGGGATCCAGCTATACGCTGCGCCCGTCGGGGAGCCCGCGCTCGGCCCCGTCGCCTTCCCGCATCGTCCGTCGGCCTCGAGCGATCCGTACGCTCCCTTGGGGCATCACTGGCAGGACGCCACGCACATCGCATACGGCGTGCTCACGGCCGGCGTCTTCACCAGCAAGGCCAAGCTCGAGTTCTCTCTCTTCAATGGCCGCGAGCCCGATCAGCACCGCGCGGACTTCGATTTTACGCAACACAGTCCCACTCTCGATTCGTACTCTGGCCGCCTGACGATCAACCCGGCGGCGCGCTGGAGCCTGTCGACGTGGTACGCCTACCTGCGCAGTCCCGAAGCCCTCGCGCCGACGATGTCGCTGCACCGGTTGGGCGCGTCGATCCTCAACGAGCGATCCATCGGACGCACCGGAGCGTGGTCGAGCGCCTTCGTCTGGGGCGCCAACCTCGCGTCGAACGATGCCCGATTGTCGAATAGCGCTCTCGTCGAGACCAATATCGACCTGGATGGCGCGAATACGTTCTTCGGACGCCTCGAGTACGTCGACAAATTGCCGGAGGACCTGGATGTCCCGATCCCGGCGCCACCGCTCTCGAATCGCTTCGACATCGGCGCACTGGCGATCGGCTACGTGCGGGAGATCGGCCCGTTCACCCGATACGGAGCGGTCGGGATCGGATGCGAGATCTCCATGGACGCCATCCCGCCCTCTCTCCGACCGTACTACGGTTCGCGGACACCCTACGGCTTCGGGCTCTTTCTGCGCCTGCGCCCCTCGACCGGGACGCCATGATACGCCATATATCATGGGTTCACGGACGGTCTCACGTCCCGTCGCCGTCACCCTGGGGAGAATTGCACATGCCATGGCTCCGGTCCCTTCGCGCCCCTTTGATGTCCAGCATCGCATGCGCGCCCGCGGCGCTCACTGCTCAGCAACAGGGTTTGCCGCAGCAGATCGCCGACGCCATGGTGAAGCTCAACGGCGGCGTTCACACCGGCGTCCGATTCGCCCACGCCAAGGGAATGGCCAAGGCATCCGCCGACTACATGTTCACCGGCCTGCGCGCGCGCCTCGCGCGCGGCCCGATCCGGTACAAACTCTACGTTCAACTCGCCAACCCCGGCGACCCCACCAACGATGGCTCGATCGTCTGGCCGGACGACCCGCTCGTCATTCTCCGATCGGCCGTGTATGCCCTGTCCGTCCAGCACCGTCATTAGCTCCTGAAGGGCCGGGCGGCGCATGACCGACACGGTGACGCGCATTGCCGCGCCGCTGGCCGACCGCTATCGCGTCGAGCGCGAGATCGGCCGCGGCGGCATGGCAACGGTCTTCCTGGCGGAGGACATCAAGCACCATCGCCGCGTCGCGATCAAGGTGCTGCACCCGGAGCTATCCGCCGTTCTCGGCCCGGACCGCTTCCTGACGGAGATCGCGCTTACCGCCCGTCTGCAACACCCGCACATCCTGCCCCTGTTCGACAGCGGGAGCGCAGACGGGCTCCTCTACTACGTCATGCCCTACATCGAGGGCGAGACGCTCCGCGGGCGACTCGAGCGCGAGCGTCAACTGCCGATCGGGGACGCGATTCGCATCGCGAGCGAGGTCGCCGATGCGCTCGAATATGCGCACCAGTTGGGCGTGATCCATCGCGACATCAAGCCGGAGAACGTGCTGCTG
>PLLD01000330.1 GCA_003141205.1 Gemmatimonadota bacterium | reverse complement strand
CGACCTGCCCTTCGCGCTCTTCACGAGTACCGATTCCCGCTTCGAGATCGACGTCTTCGCGACGCTCTCTCCGCGGCGCTCGGTGGATCGCCGGGATGTCGCGGGCGGGACCGGCCCGACGGCGGTCCGCGCTCAGCTCGAGGCGGCCCGCGCCGCACTCGCCCTGCCGCAGGATGCCCCGCGCGACGCGCCCGATGGCGCCGAGGACGAGCCGGCGCACGTCGCAGCGGGGTAGTCAGGCGGTGCGAGCCGAGCACACCTCGCGGTAGCTCGCGTCGAGCCGATCGAGCTCGCGGGACCACGAGAGCGATTCGGCCGTCAGGCGGGCTCCTCGAGCCAGCTCCGCCTGGCGGTCCGGGTTGGTCACGAGGGCCACCATCGCATCGGCCATGGCGCGAACATCACCCGCGGGATAGGAGAGACCATTCACGCCATCGCGTAGATGGTCGGCGACCCCGCCGGCGGGCGACGCGACGACCGGGAGCCCGCTCGCCATCGCCTCGAGCACGACGAGACCTAAGGTCTCGGTGACGGAGGCGAACACGAAGGCGTCGGCGCTGGCGTACAGCGCCGGCAGGTCGCGCGACCGGTCGAGGTAGCCGAGAAAGCTCGTCCCATCGGGCGCCGTGGCGCGCAGGGCGGCCTCGCGCGGGCCCGCGCCCGCGATGACCAAACGCGTCGAGTCGGGGGGGAGATGCGGGAGCGCGGCCCGGTACGCCTCGACGATCTGTTCCACCCGCTTCTCGGCCGCAAGACGACCGACATAGAGAAAGACGTAGCGGTCGCCGACCCCGAGCCGCTCGCGGACCTCCGCGCTCCGGCGCGCGGGAGAGTAGCTCTCCGTGTCGACGCTGCGTCCCCAGACCTCGACATCGTCGATCCCCGCGTGCCGCAGCTCGTCGCGACAGGGGACGGACGGCGTGTACGTGCGCCGGCTTCGCCGGTGAAAGCGGACGATGTAACGGGATACGGTGCCCCGGAGCCAGGGCACGCCGTACGCGGCGGTGTAGCGGGCGAAGTCGGTGTGGTACGAGGACACGAGCGGCACGCCGGCGCGCCGCGCGGCGATTTGGCCCAGCCGGCCGAGCGTGAACTCGGTCTCGCAGTGGACCAGGTCAGGCTGAAATCGCCGGATGGCACGCGCGATGGCACCGTAGGCAGGTGCGACGACGCGGGCATCGGGATAGGGACGGAACGCCACGCTCGGGATGGCGACGAGCATGTCCTCATCCCCGCCGCTGCCATGCGCGTCGGTGAACACGTTGCGCTCGTCCTTGGGATATCGCGGAGCGACGACGCCGCAGGTCCACCCCCGCGCGCGCAGTCCCGCGACCGAGAGAGCGGTCACCAGCGAGACGCCGTTGACCTGTGGGGGATAGGTATCCGTGCAATAGAGGATGCGCATGTGTGGACGAAGCGTTACGTGAATGTCACACGCGTGCGCTGCTCTCGTGATCACGCGCCCCGACTATTAAGCGCGAGCAATGTACGAGTGTACAACCGGAGATGCCATGCAGATGTCGCACACACCGTACGCGATCGAGCGTGTCGTGCTGGTCGTCCTCGATGGACTGCGTCCCGATGCGATCGACCGATTCGCGCTACCGAACATCGCCGCGGTCCTCGCCGCCGGCGCGTGGACGCGCACCGGACGCACCGTGGAGCCCAGCATCACCGTGGCCGCGATGGCGTCGCTGCTGACCGGCGTGTCGCCGGCGCGGCACGGCGTCCGCACCGAGGGCTTTCGCCTGTCCCGACGGCGAGAGCCGCTGGATCCACTTCCGTTGGTGCTGGCCGAGGCGGGGTATCCGTGCTCGGCCTTTTTGTCGGCGCTGCCCGCGATCCATCGCGTGCTCGTCCGGCGCGTCCTTCGACGCCTGGGTCCCGTGAGCGCGCAGTTCACGGGACGTTGCGCGGAGGATATTCTCGCCGCCGCGGGCGGGACCTTGCGGGCGCAGCGGCGGGGGCTCGTCCTCTTGCACTGGCCGGACGCGGACGACGCGGGACACGATCACGGCTGGATGTCGCCGCGGTACGCGGCCGGTGCGCGCGCGCTCGACGGCGCCGTGGGGGAGCTCACGCGCCAACTGGATCTCGCGCACGACCCGACGACGCTGCTCGTCCTCACGGCGGATCACGGCGGGGGCGGGCACGCCGAGCGCGGGCATGAGAGCGATCACCCCGCGGATTACACGATCCCCACGATTCTCGCCGGGGCGCGCATTCGCCCGGGTCCGCTCCTGCCCCCCGTCAGTCTGCTCGACATTCCCGCGACGGTGCTCTGGTCCCTCGGCGTTCCCCTGCCCGAGAGCTACGCCGGCCGGCCGTTGCGCGAGGCGTTCGCGGGATTCCACGCCGATGGGGCCGCCGATGCGGCGGCCGCCGCCTGAGCGACACGTGCACGGCTCGCTGCTAACCCGGCTCGACGCCCGCGACCGGGCGCTGCTCGCCCGGTGGACGATCGACCGGACGACGGCGGGGCGCAGCGCGTGGATCGCGCTCACGCATCTGGGCGGCGCGTGGTGCACGATTGGGGCGGCCGCCGTGCCCCTCCTGGCCGGGGGCGCGCTTCGACGGGCCGCGGTGCGCGCGCTCGTGGCGCTGATCGTGTCGCACGGGCTGGTGCAGCTGCTCAAGCGCAACGTCATCCGCGCGCGTCCGCCGTGTCGCCTCGACAGCGATCCCCCGATCGCGATCCCGGACGCGTTCTCCTTCCCCTCGGGGCACGCGACGGCGGCGATGTCGGTCGCGTTCATCTACGCCGTGGCCTTTCCGGCCGCCGCACCGCCGCTTCTGATGCTCGCCGCGGCGATCGGATTCTCGCGGGTCATCCTCGGCGTGCACTACCCCGGCGACGTGCTCGCGGGACAGCTGATCGCGCTCGTCACCGACGTCGTCGTCCTCTCGGTGAGGTGACCGGGCGCGCTCGCGCGCGCTCCCTCGCGCGCGCTCCAACGTCGCCCCGGGGACAATCGTAAGATTCGAATATGCCACTGTTCCGCCGGTCCTTGCGCGGCGTCGCCTCCTGCGGTGCCGGTCTCCTTCTCGCGCTCCTCGTCCTCGCACCCACCCGGCTCCACGCCCAAGTCGGGAGCACCACCGACATCATCACGGGCAAGGTCCTCGGCCCCGACGGCAAGCCGGTCGCAGGCGCGACGGTCTCCGCGACGTCCATTGATACGCACATCAGCCGGTCGCACGCGACCAACAGCGATGGCCGGTACACGATCGTGTTCCCCGACGGGGGCGGGCAGTACCAGGTCGAGGTGCGCTACGTCGGCTTCAGCCCGGTGCGCACCCTGCTCAGCCGCCAGGCCGATGAGGATCGTCTCGTGGCGAACTTTTCGCTCAGCTCCGAGGTCGCGACGCTGAGCACGGTCGTCACCCGCGGCAACCGACTGCGCGGCCCCGACCCGGCCAACGCCGGCGGAACCGGGGCCACGCTCTCCCCCGCCCAGCTCGAAAAGCTGCCGGTGGATGCGAGCGACCTCGCCACGATCGCGGCGCTCGCGCCCGGCGTCGTCGGGCTCTCGGGCACCGACACGACCGCTACCGCCTTTTCGGTCGCGGGGCAGCGCTCCTCCCTCAACTCGACGACGGTCGACGGTCTCTCCTTTGGCGGCACGAGCGTTCCTCAGGAAGCGGTGCGGAGCACGCGTGTCGTCACCAATAGCTACGACGTCTCGCGCGGGCAGTTCTCCGGAGGGCAGATCGCGTCGACGACGCGGGGCGGGACGAACGAGATCACGGGCTCGCTGGCGTTTACCGCCCGCAACAACGCGCTCTCCTTCGGTGCCCAAGGGCCGGCCGCGTTCGGTCAGCTGCGCAATCAGTATCAGGTGAGCGGCGGGCTGGGCGGACCGATCGTCAAGGACAAGCTCTTCACCTTTACCGCCGGGCAGGTGAGCGACCGGTACGACGGACTCGTCTCCCTGCTCAACGCGAGCCCGTCGACGCTGGCTCCGCTCGGCATTTTCCCCGACACCGTTGCGGCGTTCATCGCTCACGTCCGCTCC
>PLLD01000308.1 GCA_003141205.1 Gemmatimonadota bacterium | reverse complement strand
GGGCTCGAGGTGATCGAGGACCCCGTGAACCCGAACTGGTCGGAGGGGAACCTCTTCGTCTACGTCGAGAACTTCACCGCGACCGGGGTGAGCGTCGAGTACAAGTTCAGCCCGCACGCCGACATGCAGCTGCGGCTGATCGACGGGTGGGACGTGGTTCAGGACAACAACTCCGGGAAATCGTTCATGGGGCGCGTGGGCATCTACCCGGACACGCTCAGCTCGATCGCATTCATCGGCTACGCAGGTCCCGAGGAACCGGCCAGCAGCGCGGTGCGGGCCGGCGGCGAGGTGCTGTTGTGGCGCAAGTTCACGCCGACGATCAACGCGTGGGTGCAAGCCGACTACGGACGCGAGTCCAGTCTGGTGCCCGACAGCACCGGCGGTCTGGGCGCCGCCAACTGGTGGGGGTTAGGCGGGTGGTTCACGGTGGATTTGTCGTCGGCCGCGACGCTGGCGCTCCGCGCGGACTATGTGGATGACCGCGATGGCGTGCGCAGCAGCGGATTCCTTTTCCCCGCCTTCCAAGCGGTGCCGGGTACGTCGCACCAGTTCGGCAGCGGCACCGCGACGCTCAACATCAAGGTCTGGTCGAACGCCCTCGTGCGCCCCGAGGTTCGCTTCGATCATGGCAACCTCGCGCTGTACGGCACCAAGAGCAGTCAGGTGACCTTCGCCCTCGCCACCACGTTTATCTACTGACGTGCCGGCGACCGCAGCGTGACCGAGCGTGGCCTTCCGTCGATGCGGGAGGCCGCGCCGGCCATGCGGGCCCGATCCTTCGGCACTACGCCGTTCGCTTGACACGTGGCGGTGGCCGGTCTAGCTTCGCGCCGCCACGCGTATCCGAGCAGCAATGAGTGAATCCGTCGCCACAGCGTCCGCCACACTGAAGGAGCTCAAGGAGCGGGGCGTCCGCTTTTTGCTGCTCCAATTCACGGATCTGCTCGGCGTCAACAAGGCCGTCGAGATCCCGCTGTCGCAGATTCCGCGCGTGTTGGCCGACGGAGTCCCCTTCGACGGCTCGGCGCTCGAGGGGTTCGCCCGCAGCGAGGAAGCCGACGCGCTGCTCGTCCCCGACCTGTCGACCTTCCGCGTCTTTCCCTGGACGGCGGGCAACGGCCGCGAGGCGAGCGACCCTTCGGGAGTCGTGGCACGCCTGATCTGCGACATCCGGTATCCCGATGGCAGCCTTTTCGCCGGGTGTCCGCGCACGACGCTCAAGCGTCAAATCGAGCGGGCGACGCGAGCGGGCTTCACCGCGCGCATGAGCTGTGAGGTCGAGTTTTTTCTCTTCGAGCGCGGCCCCCGGGGCGAGCCGTCCACCCGCACGCTCGATCCGGGGGGGTATTTCGATCTCGGATCAATCGACCGAGGGGAGCGCACCCGGCGGCTGATCGCGGCGACGCTAGAGGACATGCAGCTCTCCCCGACGACGTCGCACCACGAAGCGGGTCGTGGCCAGCACGAGATCGACCTCGGTCCGACGGATCCGCTGACCATGGCGGATAACCTGGTGACCTTCCGTTTCGTGGCCCGCACGCTCGCTCAGCTGCACGGCCTCGTGGCCACGGTGATGCCGAAGCCGACATTCGGTCTCAACGGGTCGGGGATGCACACGTATCATACACTTCTGGCGAAGGGAAAGAACGCGTTTTACGACCCGAAGGGGGCCGAGCAGCTGTCCGACGTCGGCCGGCACTACCTGGGCGGGATGTTGCGCCACGCGCGGGGCTATTGCGCGGTGACGAACCCGCTCGTCAACTCGTACAAACGGCTCGTGGGCGGGTTCGAGGCTCCAGTCAACGTGTCCTGGTCGACGCACAATCTCTCGCCCCTCATCCGCGTCCCAACGGAGCGAGGCGAGGGCACCCGATGCGAGAACCGGCTCCCCGATCCCGCCGCGAACCCATACCTCGCCCTCGCCGTGCAGATCGCGGCCGGGCTGGACGGAATCGCCGAGAAGCTGGACCCGGGCGACCCGATCAACAAGAACATCGCCCGCATGTCGTATCGGGAGCGGCGGCGGAATCGGATCGATGAGCTCCCGCGAGATCTGCAGGAGGCGCTCGACTATCTCGAGAAGGATCGCGTCATCCGCGACGCTCTGGGGGAGCATATCTACGAACGGTACGTCGAGGCCAAGCACGAGGAATGGCTCGCGTTCATCGAGCAGGTCAGCGAATGGGAGCTCGAGCGCTACCTCGGCCAGTACTGATGTGACGGCGAGTGGGCCGAGGGTAGCGACCGTTCTGGCGGTGCTGGTGGCGGGCACGACTGCGCTTGCGCAAAGCCCATCACAAGGAAGTGGCGGCGCGGCCGGCGCGCCGGATACGGCGCACGTTGAGCGGGTGGCCATCCGGGCCGCGCATCTAATCGACGGCAAGGGCGGGGCGCCCATGCCTGACGCCGTCGTCCTCATCGCGGGTGACAGGATCGAGCGGGTCGGAAGCCGGCTCCCGATCCCGAGCGGTACGCGCGTGATCGACCTTGGGGGCGCGACACTGCTGCCCGGGCTCATCGACGTGCACACCCATATCACCGGGCAGGCGGAGAATTATTACGCGGACCTCTTTCGGCGCAGCCCGATCGATGCGGCCGTGCGGGCGCACATCTACGCACGACGCACCCTGGAGGCGGGCTTTACCACGATTCGTAACGTCGGCGCGCCGGAATTCGTGGATGTCGCGCTCCGCAATGCGATCAACGACGGGGAGGTGGAAGGCCCTCGTATGGAGGTTTCCGGGATACCGCTGAGCGCCACCGGAGGGCATGGCGATCTCAACGGCTTCTCTCCGTACATCCAGTTCAACCAACTGTCGGGAATCGCGGACGGGGTCGATGAGATCCGGAAGAAGGTGCGCTTCGACATCCGGCAGGGTGCGGATCTCATCAAGGTTCTCGCGGGCGGCGGCGTCCTGTCGGAGGAGGCATCCGTCGGGGGCGCGCAGTACTCACAGGAGGAGCTCAACGCCCTCGTCGAGGAAGCCCATATGTGGGGGAAGCGGGTGGCCGCGCACGCTCATGGCGCCGAGCCGATCAAGCGCGCGACACGCGCGGGCGTCAATTCGATCGAGCATGGCGGGCTGATCGATGCGGAAGGGGTGCAGCTCATGGTGCAGCACGGCACGTACCTCGTTCCCGACATCTATACGGACTATTACATCGTCCAGCAAGGGCGGCAGCTCGGCTATCCCGACATTATCATCGACAAGGAAAAGGAGCTGCGAAAGAGCCAGGTCGTGAACTGGAAGCGCGCGATCGCAGCCGGCGTGAAGCTCGCCTTCGGGACGGATGCGGGCGTGTATCCGCACGGCACGAACGCGCGTCAGTTCGCCCTTCTGGTCGGGGACCTGGGGCTCACCCCCATGCAGGTGATCCAGATGGCGACCATCAATGCCGCCGACCTCATGGGCTGGTCCGATCGCGTCGGCGCGATAGCGCCCGGACTCTACGCCGATGTCGTCGCGGTCGGCGGCGATCCGCTCAAGGACATCACGCAGCTCGAGCGCGTCTGCTTCGTGATGAAGGGCGGCGTCGTGGTAAAGGAGAATGCCGCACCGGCGTGCCGGTGACGCGTCACGGTCCGGGGAGGGTCTACGAGATCGGAGGGCGGCCCTGAATGATCCGGATCAGCATGACCACGATCGCGGCAATGAGAAGCAGATGGATCAGGAAGCCCGCGATGTGGAACACGAGGAAGCCGCCGGCCCAGAGCACAAAGAGGATGATCGCGAGGATTATCATGGGGCGGGCGATGGCCAGGATTGAGGTGAGCATTTAAGGTAGCGGATCGATGCCGGTTGGGGAGTCGCTGCCGTCATCAATTGGATGCGGGCGGAGCCATCAGGGATTGAAGGGCCTGGCGTGGAACCAGATGGGCAATTGCCCGCTTCTCATCCCAGGCGCGCCGTCCGCGGCTTGTCCCTCTCGTTTCTCCTCTCTATCGTCTCCTCTCTCGCGAAGCGTCCCACCGGAGAACTGCATGCCGCAGACGTCCACGACCACAGTCCTCGGGACTGAGGCGCCCGCCTTCACCCTTCCGGATGTCGTGAGTGGCCGATCGGTCTCGCTCGGCGATATCGCCTCCCGCGGGCCATTCCTCGTGATGTTCCTGTGCAACCATTGTCCGTATGTGCAGCACGTCGAGGCCGAGCTGGGCCGGCTGGCTCGGGACTACGCAGGCCGGAAGCTGGGGCTCGTCGCCATCAGCGCGAACGATGCGGTGGGGTATCCGGACGACGCTCCCGTCGGTCTGGCGGCCCAGGCCAAGCGTGCCGGATGGACCTTCCCCTATCTCTACGATGAGTCGCAGGCGGTCGCGCGTGCCTATGACGCCGCGTGTACCCCGGACTTTTTCCTGTTCGATGCGGCTGGCCGGCTGGCGTACCGGGGGCGGCTCGATGCGAGCAGGCCGAAATCGTCCACGCCCGTCACGGGGCGTGAGCTGCGGGCGGCC
The DNA here is from genome assembly GCA_003141205.1 of Gemmatimonadota bacterium. Classification (GTDB taxonomy): domain Bacteria; phylum Gemmatimonadota; class Gemmatimonadetes; order Gemmatimonadales; family Gemmatimonadaceae; genus FEN-1251. The sequence goes on along the minus strand of PLLD01000308.1, from coordinate 1,367 downwards.
GTCGATGCCGTTCTGGCGGGTCGTGCACCGGCCGCGGACCAACAGCCCAGTCTGGGCTGCGGCATCAAATGGAAGTAGGAGCGCTCGGGGCCGGTCGCCGAAACGGGAGGGTATCGGGCAGCTCGCGTGCCGCCTGGGCGGCGAGTGGCTTGAGGTTGACGACGTCGTAACGTGCGTAGTCCAGCAGCCGGTCGAGTGCGCGCGGATCGCCGCGCTCGTGCGAGCGCCACAGCCTCACGGCGTCCCACCCGGTCATGCCGTCCACGTCCGACGAGCGGGCGAGGCCGGTCTGCCGCTCGATGGCCTTGAGACCCCCTCGCAGCCCGAGGCGCCGGAGCGCGAAGCGCAGGTCGATGTGCGCAACCGGCCACCACCCGTCGAATTCCCGCGCGAGAAAGGGGAGGTCGAATACGGCGCCGTTGAACGTGACGACCAGAGGGAACGCCGCGGCCGCCGCCGGGAAGTCGCGCAGGTTGCGTCCGCGGACGAATAGATCGGTCCCGGCGTCGGTATGCATCGCCACCACGGTGATGCGGTCGAACCCCGCGGAGAGCCCGGTGGTCTCGATGTCCACGTAGGCCGCCGCGTGGCCGAAGTCTTCGTACAGGCGCCAGTGCTCGTCCTGCGGCAGCCGCCGTGCGAAGAACGCGAGGTCGCCCTCGTCGAGCGCGCGATGCGACCACGCGATCAGATCGGGAAGGTCCGCGTAGTGCGGCTCGGGGAACCGACCGTCGTCGTGGGCCATCAGATACTCGCCCCACGTGTGCACGCCGCGGTCCCAGATCGCCGCTTCGCGCACCGGGCCGATTCCCGGCGCGTGGATGAAGGTGTGCCGCAGCATGCTCAATCATAATGGGGGCTTGTCAGGCTCGCGGCGACTCATCAAGTTGGCAATTCCGCCGCCGTCCCGCCGTCTACGCGCGGCCCCACCCTCGCGCCCGCCGCCATGTCCCGCCTCTCCCACATCCCCCTCCGCACCGCTCTCAGCGGGTTGTCGCTTGTGCCGACCGCGCTCGCGGGGGGCTTCCCGTCTCGTGCCGCCCATCCTGTGGCGGCGGTGGCCGATTCCGCGGCGTTGACGGGGTACTCGGCCGATGCGTCACGCGTCGAGCGCGACTGGGAATCCAAATTCCAGGCCCTCCCCTCGCCCGACACGATGCGCCTGCATATGCGGCGCTTGAGCGCCCGCCCGCACCACGTCGGATCGCCCTACGACAAGGACAACGCCGAGTGGATCCTCGCGCAGTTCAAGTCGTACGGGCTGGACGCCCATATCGAGGTCTTTGACGTTCTCTTCCCGACGCCACGCGAGCGGGTCGTCGAGCTCGTCGCCCCAACCCGTTTCGTGGCGTCGCTGCGCGAGCCCA
>PLLD01000038.1 GCA_003141205.1 Gemmatimonadota bacterium | reverse complement strand
ATGTGCGCTGCACGGAGCGGCTCATGCAAGACGGTGTGTACCCGGGGATCGCGACGCACGACGAGCGGATCATCGCGCACGCGCGGATGTATGCGGTCGCGGCGGGGATCGCGCCCGAGCGCTTCGAGTTTCAGATGCTGTATGGCGTTCGGCGCGACCTGCAGGAGTCGCTCGTGCGCGAGGGGTACCGGGTGCGGGTGTATGTCCCCTTTGGCACCCAATGGTACCCGTATCTCATGCGGCGGTTGGCGGAGCGGCCCGCGAACCTGGCGTTCATTACCGGCAACGTTTTGCGCGAAATGCTGAGCGGGTCCTCGCGGCGCGCGGCGTGACGGGGCGCGCGCCGGAGGGGGGGCGGCGGGCGCGGGATGAGTCGACTCTGGGTGGGTATGTGGCGATTCATGCGCGCCCGCCGGCCTTCGAAGGCGCCGATGGCTTGTCCTACACCGTGGCGGCCATGACGGCGGAGACCGGCGATCGCGCGGCGCCGCTGGGCGGATATCTCCTGTTCGTGCGCTGGGGCTCGGGGGACCCGACGGTTCGGGGGCACGTGGAATCCAATTTTCTTGTNNCGACCGCGCAGCGACGCCTCACGTGGAATCCAATTTTCTTGTGCGCGGACAGTCGGAGGAGGAGATCCGGGCGGCGCTCGACCGCCTGCCTCTGCTCGATGTCAAGCAAACGCTGGACGACCTGCTGCGTGGAGCGCGATGACCGATGAGCGCGGCGTCGTGCTGCGCGGGACGGGTGGGGTGTGGGCCGTGCGCACGACGGAAGGGGAGACGCGTGAGGCGTCGCTGCGCGGTCGGCTCAAGCAGGACGATATGGGTGTGGTCAAGCTGGCGGTGGGGGATGCCGTGCGCTTGGCGCCCGACGAGCGCGGCGGGGGGGGCTGGACGATCGTGGAGATCATGCCGCGTCGCTCGACGCTCGTGCGGCGGGAGCCCGGGGGCGGTCCGCGGAAGCGTGTGCTCGTGGCCAACGTCGATCAGGTCGTCGTCGCCTTTGCGGCGGCGGACCCTGCGCCGCATCTGCGGGCGGTCGATCGCTTCCTGGTGGTAGCGGAGGCGAACGCGCTCGCCGCGCGGATCGTGGTGAACAAGATCGACCGGGTGGATCCCGCGGCGGTGCGCGCGCAATTCGCGGATTATCCGCGCGCCGGGTATCCGGTGCACTTCGTGAGCGTGCGGACTGGTGTGGGGCTGGAGGAGATCCGCGACGCGCTGACCGGTCGCACGTCGGCGATCGCGGGGCCGTCGGGTGTCGGGAAATCGTCGTTGCTCAACGCGTTGTATCCCGGGCTCAACCTGAGGGTGGGCGCGGTGAGCGAGGCCGTGCACAAGGGGCGGCACACGACGGTGGGGGCGTTGTTGCATCCGCTGCCGGACGGCGGGTATGTGGTCGATACACCGGGATTGCGGGAGGTTGGTGTATGGGGGATAACCGCGCGAGAGCTGGCGCCGTGCTTCCCGGAGTTCCGGCCATATATCGAGCAGTGCCGCTTCGCGGACTGTACGCATCGGATGGAGCCGGAGTGTGCGGTGCGAGGGGCCGTTGCGGCGGGCGCGATCAGCCGGGCGCGGTACGAGAGTTATGCGAAGTTGTTTGAGGAGCTCGAGGCGGAGGGGTAGGTCGGCGGGGTCGGTGCGCCCGTCGGGGAGGTTGCTTCGCCCCTACGGGGCTCGCAAGGACGTTTTGTTTGCGGAGTTGGAGACAAGGTACTAGACTGGGCCTCCAATTTTGCGAACCTATCGGATGACCTCTCAGGGCGCCCCCATTCCGGACCGATCGGCCGAGCTCGCGCAGGATGCGCGAGTGGCGCCGATTGTACAGATCGAGGACGAGCGCGCGCTCGTGTCGCGGATCCGGTCCGGCGACCAGGCGGCGTTCGAGGTCATGTTCCGGCGGTACTACGAACCGCTCTGGCGTTTCGTCGTCGGATACGTCGAATCTGCTGACGTGGCGCGGGAGCTCGTGCACGATGTGTTCTTCCGCGTCTGGGAACGACGCGAGCACTGGGATGTCGCGACATCGCTGAGCGCGTATCTGTACTCAGCCGCGCGCAACACCGCGCTGAATCATCTGCGGCGGGCACGGCAGGAAGGGTTATGGGCGCAGGCGACGGCCCGCGCCGTTGCGGACGCGGAGCGGGATGACACGACCGCCGCCGTCGCGGATGTGGCCCTTCTCGGCGGCCCGGCGGCGGGGGTGGATGAAGGGGTCGTCGCGCGCGAGGAAGCAGCGGCGCTGCGCCGAGCGATCGCGCAGCTCCCCGACCGACAGCGGCAGGCGCTCGTGCTGCGGTCCTTTCATGGGCTGACACACCCCGAGGTCGCAGTTGTGCTGGGTGTATCGGTGAAAGCGGTCGAGTCGCTCAGGGTGCGAGCGCTCGCATCCTTGCGGACGCGGTTGGCCAACCTGAGATAAAAGGCCGGCCGCAGGGGTTTGCGGTCCTGCGTGTCATCACACTGTGCAGATATCCAGTGCGGTGACCGATGACGGACGAAAGTAGGCCGCCGGACGACATCGATCCGGCGATTCGCCGGGCGATCGATGCAACGCAGGGCCCGGTGGAGGGGCCGGATGTGGGCGCCGAGTGGCGTGCGATGGCGGCGCACCTGGCCGAGTCGGCAAAGCAGCAGCGCCGGCTGCGCGTCGTGCGGCCCGGGATGCTCGAGCCGGTTCGCGCCGATCGTGCACGGCGGGCGGCTGTGCGGATTGCTGCCGTAGCGGTTATGGCGCTCGGGCTCACGGTCACGTGGCGTGCTGTCCGCTCGAGCCGGACTGGTGTACTGGCGGGATCGGAGCGGACGTATGCAACCGCCGGTGGGGAGCGAGCCACGGTGCGGCTGGTTGACGGCACCGAAGTGATATTGGCGCCCGCGAGCCAGCTCCGTGTTCCGCTCGACTATCAGGCCGGACACCGGGCCGTGGTCTTGGATGGTGAGGCGTATTTCACCGTGGTGCACGACGCCGCGCATCCCTTTGCGGTCTACGCCGCCAACGCGATTGCCACCGATATCGGGACCGCATTCGATGTGCGGGCGTACGCGGGGGATCCGGCTACCCGGATTGCGGTTGTCGAAGGTCGGGTTGTGGTGACGGGCAGCAGGGGCGGCAACAACCCCGCTCCTGCCGGTGCCGGCGATATCGCCATGATCGACACCGCCGTCGCCGTCACGCATGGTGCGGACGTCGCTTCCGTGACCGCTTGGACACATGGCGAGCTGGTATTCGCCCGGACGCCGATGCGGGACGTCTTCGCGACGGCAGGGCGCTGGTACGATCTCGATCTCCGTGTCTCGGATCCGGCGATGGGTACGGAGCCGTTCACAGGATCGTTCTCGACGGAACCTGTCGATCAAGTCCTGTCGACCTTTGCGCTCATCCTGCATGCCCGCATCGAGCGCGACGGGCGTGTCGTGACATTCGTGCGCGCCGCGCACCACTGAGGAGACTATCCGGATGCGATCTGTTCGTACCCGAGTGTGGTGTCTGGTAGGCTGCGCCGGCGCGCTTGGCGCAGTGCGGCTCGCCGCGCAGACGACGAGCAGCGACACATTGTCGCGGGTTGCCGACGGGACGGTGGCGGCACCCAGCGGAGAATGGGTGCGAATGCGCGGCAGCGCGAGTGCAACGCTGCGGCATACCGTGTCGCTGTTGCTGCATAATGCGACGGTGTCCGACGCGTTGGCGGAGCTTGGCCGCGTATCGGGATTGCGCATTTACTATGGGGTCGACGTGCAGCACGTGCGCGGGCAGATCTCGTTGCATGTCGACAACCTGACTGTGGCCGAAGCGCTCGATGATGTGCTCGCCGGGACGGGATTGGAGGCATTTGTCGCGACGCACGGGGCGGCGATCCTGATTCGCCGCGCCGACGGAATATCCGAGTTGCCGGTCGCTCAGCAGCCAGGAACGGGGACGGTCACCGGCCACGTGACCGATGGGGCTCTCAAGACGCCGCTGTCTGACGTGTCAGTTCGGGTCGAGGGGACCGCACTCCGCACCACTGCCAGCACGGCCGGGAAGTACACGATTACGGGCGCGGCACCGGGGACGTATCGCATCACGGCACGGAGAGTGGGATATCAGGCTCTCACGAAGGATGTCACGATCGTCGGCGATCAGGCCGCCACGCTCGACTTCGCGCTCGCCGCGGCGCCCACACGACTAGACGAAGTGGTGACGACAGCGGTCGGCGAGCAGCGGCGTTACCAGGTGGGGAACGACATCTCGACGATCAATGCGGACTCGATCGCGCCGACGGCACCGATCACGAGTCTGACAGACCTCATCTCTGCGCGTGCGCCGGGGGTGACGGTGTTGGAAACGAGTGGGATGACCGGGTCGGGCGAAGCGATCCGGATCGAAGGGCTGACTAGCCTGGTGCTGCAAAACGACCCGATCCTGATCGTGGATGGCGTGCGGCAGGACAATTCGGCGGGCGGGGACCTTGCATCGTACAACATCGGTGGTGGTATTCACCCCACGCCAACACGGCTCAATGACATCGATTTCAACGACATCGAGACGATCGACATTCTGAAGGGCCCATCCGCGTCAACCGAGTATGGGACGGATGCGGCGAACGGCGTAATCGTCATCACGACAAAGCACGGCGATGCCGGTGCACCGCAGTGGCGGCTATCGGCGGAGCAGACGACAAGCGATGTCCCCGAGAGCTTCCCAAACGGCTATTACAGCTTTGGCCACCTGACGAACGGTTCCAATACGACCGTCAACTGCCTCCTCGTGCCGGTTTACGGTGGTCAATATGCGCAGTACGGGCCTCCGGGCAACACCGGGTCCACGTACGGAACATGCGTCGTGGATAGCGTGGCGCGGTGGAACCCGTTGAACCATGCGGCCACCTCGCTCTTCACGACGGGCGGTCGGGCGAAATACGACCTGTCAGCGGGCGGCGGGTCGGAAGCAGTCCGGTATTTTGTCGCCGGGGGTCTCTCAAATGAAACCGGCGTAATCCAGATGCCGCCGGTGTTCAAGGAGTTAGCGGATACTTCAAATCTCGGGTTGCCAAACGCTGCGTTTCGCCCAAACAGCGAGCAGCAGCGGTCAGTGCGGGTGAATACCGCGATAAAACTGGGTCCGGCAGCGGACCTGACGGCAACCGGGAGTTACCTCTCGACTTATCAACAGACGCCGGATGCAGGCTATCTCTATGCCGGGGTGTTCGGTGCGCCGGCCCTGAGCGGCGCCGCGCACTATTATGGGTATGGAGCTAGCAGCGGGAGCTCGAGCTACTACACGCCCCTGAGCGAGCTGTCGCGCGTCGGATCGGACAACACCGATCAGGTAACGGGCGGCCTGACGGCGAACTGGCGCCCTACGCGGTGGTTTGTGGGGCATGTCACGGTCGGCTTGGACCACGGCTCGCAAACGAACCAGGGTCTCGGCTACCCGCTGGCGAATCCGGCCTACCAGACGACTAGCCCTTCGCTGGGTCTCGCGGACGTAACGACCGACGTGTATTCCGTGGACCTGCGCGGGACGGTGACCACCCCCCTGACGCGCGGCCTACGCGCCGCGACGTCCGCTGGGCTCCAAATGGTGGATACACGGACGGCGGGGCAAACGGCATTCGTGTCGAATATTACCGCCACCAATCTGACTCTCAACGGTGCCACCGGGCCGTACGTGACGCAACTCGGCACGCGTCAGGCAACGCTGGGGGGGTATGGGGAAGA
>PLLD01000188.1 GCA_003141205.1 Gemmatimonadota bacterium | reverse complement strand
CCCCCCGCCGCGATCCGGATACGGGGGCCGGCACCTGATAAATACGTCTAATAAGCCACATTACCGATAGCAAGAAGGGCCAGCCCGATCCCTTGGCAGAGTCCCCGGACTGGCCCGCCCAAACCCTCGAAAGGGTCACGCGAAAACTAGAAACGGCGCGCTTTCGAGGCAACCCACCCCCGGTGCGGAGAGTGTCCCCCATGGGAAGTCTCGTCATCGCGCTACTGCGCCCGCTGCTTCCGGCTCTCGTTCGACTGTTCGTGCTCACCTGCCTCGCCGAGCTTCCGGGGCTGCTCTGGGTTCTGCTCGCGGACCCGCATGGCACGCACCCCGGTGTCGTCGGCGCACTCGACGGCAGCGCACTCGTGGCGCTTGTCACGCTCTACGTTCGGCACCGCTCGGGTTGGTTCCGCAAATCCCTCCTTCCTCCCTCCGGCGCGACGTCACAAGGGTCCGCACGGTGGGGGGACGGATCGGCCATGCGCGCACCGCAGGGGCTCATCCTCGGCCGTGTCGGTGGCGACATGCTGCGTCTCGATGGCGAGGGGCACATCCTCACGGTCGCGCCGACCGGCTCCGGCAAGGGGGTGAGCGCCGTGATCCCGAACCTCCTGAGTTATCCGGGGTCCATCCTCGTCACCGATCCCAAGGGGGAAAACTTCGCCGTGACGGCGCGGCGCCGTCGTGCGCTCGGATCGCGCGTGCTGGCACTGGACCCCTTCGGTGTCGTCGGAGGGGATGCGACGTTCAATCCGCTGGCGGCGCTGGACGCCGAGGCGCCCGACGCTGTTGACGACGCGATGCGGCTGGCGGATGCGCTCGTGATCGAGACCGGACGCGAGTCGGCCGACGCGGCGTTCTGGAACGAGGAAGCCAAGGGCATGCTAACGGGACTCATCCTGCACGCGGTGGCATCCGAGCCCCCGGAGCAACGGACCTTGGCGACGGTGTGGGCGTATCTCTCGCGTCCCCCGAGGGAGCTCCTCGCGCTCTGGACCGCCATGGGGAAGAGTCCGGCCGCGCACGGCGCCGTCGCGCGCGCGGCGTTCCGGTTCCGGCAGAAGGCCGATCGCGTGCGTGCCGGCATCCTCGCGCAAGCACAGAGCCACACGCATTTCCTGGAGAGCCCCCGTTTGGGCGCGGTCATGCAGCGCTCGTCATTCCGCTTCGAGGACCTCAAGACCGATCGTGTGACGCTCTACCTGATCGTTCCGCCGCATCGCCTCGATGTCTGCCGGCGCTGGCTGCGCCTTCTCGTCACCTGCGCCGTACACGCGCTCGAGCGCTCCCCCGGGCTGCCGGCGGACCGTGTGCTCCTCCTGCTGGATGAGTTTCCGGCGCTCGGCCGCATGGTACCGATCGAGCGCGCCGTCACGCTCCTGCGCGGATACGGCGTGACGTTCTGGCTCGTCGCGCAGGATTTCGCTCAGCTGCGCACGATCTATCCAGACACCTGGCGCTCGCTGCACGCGGCGGCGGACGTCCTCCAAGCCTTCGGGGCCAACGACTTCGAAACCGCCGACTATCTGTCGCGGCTCGCGGGCGAGACGACCGTCCCGGTCGCGACGGGGCACCGCTCGCGCGGACGGAGTCGCCAGCCGGGCGCGCTCGTGGGCTCGCTGCAAACCAGCACCGCTAGGGGCGCGACCGAGCGGGCGCGCCGCCTCATCACGGCGGACGAGGTACGGTGCCTGCCGCGCGATCGCGCACTGGTATTCGTTCGGGGCGCCGATCCGCTCTGCGTCAATCGCGTGAGCTACCTGACGGACTCGGTATTCCGGGGGCATTTCGATGCCAACCCGTTGCACGGACGGGTCGCGGTGTGAGTCTCGCCGCACGCGCGCGCGCGTGGCCGACGGACTCGGGCTCTCGCAGGCGTCGCTATTCCTGAAGCGCTATGCCGGCCGGCCGGTGCCGGCCGATAGGGCGCATCGCGCCCGTGGCCGATGGTAAAGGGAGGAGCCTTATGCAGGACCGGATGGCTCGGGTGGAGCACCTTCGCTCCGCGACCATCGCAGTCGGGGGCCAAATGCACCCACCCGCGTGCGATACAGAGCGTATTCGGGGAATGCCTCCATGAGCACGCGCTCTTCATACCCCATCCGGAAATAGGTGAGCGCGCACCAGCCCACGAGCAGGACGGCCAGCGTCGGTGTCGGACGCAGCACCAGCAAACCGGCATAGCCGAGGGCGTAGATGGTATACATCGGGTGTCGCGCAACCGCGTACGGCCCCGTGGTGACGAGCTCCCGCGCCGCCGGCTCGATGCTGAACGAGCGGCGCAGATACCACAGGGGCCAGAATCCGAGCACCACACTGGCCAGTACCACGAGGGCCGCGGGGACGGCAATCCAGAGTGTCCCACCGACCGGCACACTCGCGGCCCGACGCCACGGCGAGGAGACGCGCATCGACATGCCGACGAGAAAAGTCGACCCGTACGCCGTCACCCGGGGAAGGACGCCCGTCAGAGATCGCTTTACTCGGCCGCGCACCATGAACGCCACGGCGACTGCGATGTCCATCAACAACGGCAAGCAGATGAACAGGATCGGCGGATGCACACCGATGAGCCATCCGCTG
>PLLD01000255.1 GCA_003141205.1 Gemmatimonadota bacterium | reverse complement strand
ATGATCCCATCGTGGTTCGCATCGGCATACGTCTCCCGGTTCCCCCAATATCCATACAACGAGTACCCGGGCGCAAAAAACTGCGTGGTGGTTGATTCATACCCGGCCTCCTGCTTGAGCGCCCCAGGAGCCAAACTGACGAGCTTGTTCGTATTGACGGACGTGTTGAGCGTCACAGTCCAGTGGACCATCGGGGTCTGCACGACGACGCCGGTCACCGAGGCCTCTACCCCCGTGTTCCGCACCGTGCCGAGATTCTCCTCGTACGACAGATTATTCAGGTCAAAGCCAAGCGGTTGAGCGTACAGCGCGTTGAACGTTGTCTTGGAGTAGCCGCTGATATCCACCGTCAGGCGTTGCGCGAAGAAGGCTGCGTCCACCCCCCCTTCGTACTCGACAGACCGTTCGGCCGTGAGGGTCGGATTGCCGAAGTTCGACACCTTGTAGCCGGCCTGCGGGACGTTGCCCGGCCCGTACGACGAGATCACGTTATACTCTTGCAAGCTCGCCCCATCGGGGGGCTGTTGCCCGGACACGCCAAGGGCGCCCCGCAACCGGAGGGTCAGGGCCTGAGTATTGACCGCGATCCAGGACACCTGCGCGCCAGGGTACGCGATATAGGTGTACTGGGCGCCGAAGCCGCTGGCGCCATCCAAGCGCAGCGACCCCGTGAGAAACAGGCGGTCCCTGAGGGAGAGGACTTCGCTGGCGTAGGCGCCCAGCGTGATGGCCTCATTCGCAACCTGGGCGGGCGCGTCGTACACGCTCGCACCATTAAACTGAAAAACCGTCGCCGAGAGATTAGCGACTTCGGCGTTTAACCCCGCGGTCCGGTTGGCGGTGTACTGCACGCCGAGCGACGTCGTCGAGCGCACGGCCGACGTGAGCGCGGCGGTCGCCGTCCCTCTGAGATCGACGGTATAGGTATCATTCGTCCCGGTGCCCTCAATAATTTGCCCCCCCTGATTCACATAACCCGCCGCGACCTCGCTTTGCGGCAGGGTCATTTGCTCGACTTGCTGCGAGCCATGATCGAGGCCGACAATCGCATGACCGATAAACCAGGACGTGGGCCGCCAGTTCATCGTCACCCCTCCCGTGAAGCGGCTCGTCTGCTGGGTCGATCCACTACCTAATTGCGCCAGGGGACCGTAACCCAGGGTTTGGCCATAGCCGTAATTATACGCCGCGGAGGGATACGAAATGCCGTTAACGGGTCCCGCTGTCAGGCTACTAACTAACGGCGTCTCCTGAGACGTGGACATGTACGCGGCAGTCACCTGCATGTCCGCGGTTGCCCCGAGCTTCATCTCGGTATTCGCCCGCAAGGACCGTTGATCCTCGCCATTGGGCTTCAAAGCAGAGTTCGGAAAGCCGAGCGCCGCCGCTTGGGCATCATACACGGCCGGGACATGCGTCCCGCCCGTCACGGTTGACATAGCTCCACCCACAAAATACCGCAACGCCTCACTGCCGCCACTCACGTCGAGGTCATACTTGCTACTCGGGCCCGTCCCAAAGATGGAATACGCCGAATTATTAAGCGGATTGAACTTCGTGACGCTGTCCACGACGCAGTTCCCCGCGAGCGAGCTGGACCGCCCGGACAGTTGAGACAGCGGGCAGATCGTGGGGGCGGCTGTCCCGTCCGTTACGTGGCCCCAACCCGTATAATTCTCCGGAAAACCGGTCGGAATGGCGCTCGCGGCTTGCTCCGCCGACACGTGCCACTGGGGCACGCCGGATGTACCGTGCTTGGTCGTGATGACAATGACGCCGTTCGCCCCCTGCGTTCCATATTCCGTCGTCGCCGCCGGGCCCTTGAGAATATCGATCGTCGCGATCTGCGACAAATCGATATCGTTGATGCGGCTCGGACTCGCCAAGCTGTATTGACCAGTATTCCCGAGGCTGGGTAAACCCGTATCGTTCACCCCCCCCGGGGAGTTGTCCTCTCGTATCCCGTCGACGATAATGATCGGATCGCTTTGCAAGGTCAGACTGCTTATGCCGCGAATCCGGATGGCCTCCCCGCTGCCGACCATCCCGTTGGTCTCGACCACCTCCACGCCCGGCGCCCGCCCGGAAAGGAGATCCGTGATGCTCGCCACCGGCGCCGTCGGGACAATCGAATCCGCATTAATCGTCGAGATGACGTTCCCCACCTCATACCGCCGCTGCTCCCCGACCGCTGTCGTCACGACTTCATCGAGCCGCGTGGGGGCGGCGATCAGCGCGAAGTCGAGCGTCGTGGCCTGATCGCCGGCGATGGTGATTTCCTTCGTGAGTGCCTGATATCCCACCCGCCGCGCGGTCACGTGGTAGGTCCCTGGCGCCACGCCGGTGATCGTGTACTTCCCGTCTGCGTTGGCGGTGGTGCGGAGCGCCGTCCCCTCGACCCGAACGGTCACGTCGGACAGCGGCGTCTTAAGAGCGCCGTCGGTCACGTGGCCGGTGATGGTACCGGTGCTCTGCTGGCGCCAGCTGGCGACCACCTCCGCCGCGTTGAGTGGGGCGAGCACGGCCCGATCCGCTGCAACGACGACCGCTTGCAATCCAGTGCCGTCGAGTAGCGCGCGGAATGCGTCGCTCACCGCGATGTTATCGACGGTCAGCGACACGCGCCCGTCAAATGTTGTGCCACGTTCGCTGTAGTTCAGCCGAAAGCCGCCCTCGCTTGCCAAGGCTGCCAGTGCGTCCCGGAGTGACACGCCGCTCAGGTGTAGCGTGATCCGGCGGCCGAGTATAGCGCTCTCGGGCGCGACCTGGGCCATCGCTGTCCGGATCATCACCGGAGTGCTCTGCGCCGAGACGGCCGGGACCATGCCAGCGCTACACCAGACCATAATCGCCCGACCCGACAGGCGAGCTAATCGGCCCGTATTCTGACATCGGTGACTCATAGGATCCCTCGTGAGCTGTGTGCGCATCTGGCTCTCGCGATTATTGTGGCTTCGCGTCGGTCGCGATAGCGGTTCGCATCATCGGCGGCGGCGTTTGCGAGTCTACATGGATAAGTCCCGCAACCCCGCCGCGAATTAGGATGTGGCGCCCCGAGCGTTCGACACGCGCGCCAACCGACACGGCGATGGCTGTGAGCACGTCGTCCATGCCCTCATCCTCGCTGAACGCACCAGTGATGCGCCGGCTCAGCAGCGTCGAGTCGGTCACCGCGATGTCGACATCGAACGTCCGTGCTAGATCCCGCGCGACGTCCCGCAATGGCGTACGGTCGAAGATCAGCCGACCCTGCGCCCATGCCGTTAATGCCGCCACGTTGGCACCATGCGTCACGACGATCGCGCTATCGCTGACCACGGCCAGATCGCCCGCTTGGAGCGACGGGGTCTGCCCCGCGCGCTGCATCAGGGGCGCGGGCGCCTGCCGCAGATCAACGGACCCATCCCGTACCACCACCCGTACCGCGCCATCCCCGGCGTACGCGCGCACGTCGAACGACGTGCCGACGTCGGTCGCGATGGCGTTCGCGGCGTGGACCGCGAACCGGCGGGCGGCATCATGGTGGACGTCGAAGAGGGCTTCGCCCTCGAGGTACACATCGCGCACGCCACGCGGGTACTCCGCGCCAAGGCGCAGGACGCTTGCCGCCCCAAGCACCACGCGGGTCCCGTCCGTCAGGCGGATCGTCTGGCGCTCGCCGCGAGCGGTCGCGAATGCTCGGCCGCTGAACCGGGATTCGGCCATTCCCGACCGACCCGCGCCCGCCGTGCGCCAAACCCACGTCCCGGTCATCGCTGCGAGGGCAACGGCAGCCACCGCCGGCGCGGCGCCCAGGATCCGCACCCACGCAGTTCGCCTGGGAGCGCCCGCGTGAGACAGTCGCAGCTCTGTTTCGGCACGGCGCGCCAGACGATGGTTGGTCGCCGCCCGTACAACTCGCTGCGCTAGCGCTTCGGCATCCACACCGTCACGCCGCGCCAACTCGGGCCCCGCCGCCCACACCGCGCGCAGCCCGTCGATCAAGTCGGCACGCTCTGGGTGCGCGGCCAGCCACCGCTCGAACGCTAGCCGCTCGTCGGCCTCACTCTCGCCCGCTAAGTACCGCGCGACGAGGTCGAAATCGATCGACTCGTCACCACTTCCCATCTCGTCGGTCCCACCGATGCCCAATCGCTTCACGGCGATAGAGACGGACCAGAAGGAAAAAACCCCACGTTGGTGGGGTCGGCGACGAAATCGCGGTCGATCTATCTACACAGAAGGGGCTTTGCTCGCCCGACGCCGCCGTAGGTCTTGACCCCGCAAAGGGCCCGATTACGGCCACACCCGCGCGAGGGCCACACGGAGCGCTGCCGCTCCGCGCGCGAGCTGAGCCTCGACGCCTTTGACCGAAATATCGAGCACCCGGGCGATCTCTCCGTGCGTCAAGTGGTGCTTCCACCGCAGCGTATACACCTCCCGACATCGGGGCGGGAGCGCTGCTATCGCAGCATCGACGGCTGCTCGCACCTCTTCCTGCTCCAGCCGGCGGTCGGCCGCCAACGGTGCGTCGCCCATTCCGCTCGGCGACCCCCCTTCCCCACCCTCATCGATCGCACTCGTCGTCGCACGCACGTGCCGCAACTCGATCGCACGCCGGCGGTGGCCGTTGATCGCGGCGTTCCGCGTTGCCTGGTACAGATACACCGCGAGCCCGTGCGTCACAAACCACGACTCCCGACGCGCCCATACGCGGCAGAAAACGTCCTGCACCAGATCCTCGGCCTCGGCGCGCGAGTCAACGTGGCGTCGCGCGACGTCGTAGAGTCGCTCGCCATACGCTACGACCATTTTCTTGAACGCGGTTTCGTCCCCCACACGGATCCGCGCGACGAGCGCCTGCTCGTCCGCGATCAGCACCAACGGCGGCGTCGGCACCGGTTCGGGCGCGGGCGAAACATCGGGACGCTGCACGCTGCGTGGGATCATCCGATCAGCCACACCGATCTGTGACGGCCCTGTCAGACCGTCAGGAAGAGAACCAGTCGCTCAGTTCCGGGCCCATAGATAGTGCGCGACCGGGCAGGATGCAACAATGTCGTAATATCGTGTCGTAATATCGAATGTTGCGTGCCGCGCTGGCGCGCCATCACTATAATGAGTGGTGGGCGAGCTGGACGCTCACCTTCGCCAAACCGGCTCTACGCCTTCACACCGCCTCGGCCAACGATGTGAAGTTGAAGTCCTGGACCATCATCGGTGGCACGATCATGGGCCGGCGTGGCCACGCGGTTTCATCTCCGAAGTCCTCGGCGGCGGCGGGCGGTGTGTAGCCAAACGCGGCCCGGACGGGCGTACCCATGGCCAGGATGTTGTTGAGAAAGAACCACGGAGAGTCGCTGAACCGAAAGTTTTTGACCGGCTGGTCGATCTTGCCGTGCTTGACCAGGAAGCAGCCGTCGCGCGTGACCCCGGTCACCATACCGTTGGCGCGGTTGCTCAGCTCGAGATTCGAGACGCGGTTCACCAGGATCCCCTCGGGGCAGGCCTTGATCATCTCGTCAATCGATGTCGTGCCGCCACTCAGGCGGAACGACCAAGGGTCACCGGCATAGGGTTTACCCGTGACCATCGCATACCACGGAGCGTACGCCAGATTCGTGAGGATACCGTTCTCGACCCACGTCATCCGGGGCTCGGGCATCCCATAATAGAAGTCCGGGCGGTAGCCCCCCTCTAGATCCGCCGGATCGGACGACATGGTGAGCCTCCGATCGAAGACGCGCAGCCCGAGCTTGTTCCCTGTCGGGTGCTTGGAAAACGGGGTCCCGCCGTTGTCGGTCGCGGACGCATCGAAGGCGTCCGTCATGAGATGCACGAGCTGGACAACGGCGATCGGCGTCAGGATCGCCACACGGCGGCCAGGCTCGACCGCCTTCGGATTGGCACCGCGCTGGGCGATGTCCACCGCCGTCGCCGCAACGAGGTGCGGATCGATCTTGGCCCAGTCGCGATTGGCCTGTCCGTGCCAGCCCGACGACGTCCCGTCCTCCGCGCGGGCCAACATCGTGCACTCGCAGTCCGTCTCACGATAGTAGCTCTCGAGTCCGTCCTTGTTCATGACCGCCGCACACCGCGCCATCACCCCCACGAAGCCGGCTGCCACGAGCCCCGCCGACCGCACGACGTCGATCATCGCCGCCACAGCCGCCGGCCGCTCCTGCAACGCCGCGATGCTCGCGTCTCGCCACAAATCCACCGGCAGGTATTGTTGCGCGCCAATCGGAATGCTGAGCAGGCTGTGCGGCGCCCCAACAAACGCACGCGCCAAGCCCTCCGCTCGGGTCACTGCCGCTTGGAGCGTCGTGTCATCGATCTGATTGGTCTCGATCGACACTCTCCCCTTGAGGCCGTACCCCCCGGTGACCCTGATGCTGAGCTCTTCGCCATCGTCCCCGGTGAGCACCCGGCTGCCGGCGATGCGCGTGATCTGCCGCACGGTGTGGACGAGCTCGATGTCAACCGTATCCGCCGTCGTCATCCGCAGGATCTTATGTCCGAGCTCGCGCGTCTGCTCCTGCGTCAGGATGGGAGTGTCGCTCATGGCTAGATCGGCCGGCCGATGTCGATGAGGTTGACTTCTTTGAACAGGGCGGCGGGCGCCGTCGTGTGGTACTCCGCCGCGTGCCACGGCACCCCTTTGTAGCTCTCCCCCGTCGCGTGGACGACCGTGCTCGCGTCCCCGACCGCGAGGAGCTGCTTCAGGAAGGGAACCGTGCTCCACTCCAGCGCGGCGTCCTTGATGCGCCGGACGATCCGCCCCTTCTGCACCTCGAGTACGAGCGCGTAATACGAATTCACGTTACCAGTTGACAGCTGTTGGTCGGTGGATATCCAATACCCGCTCCGGACCACGAGCCCGCGCGGCATATCCCGAATCAAATCATCGATCGTCGCCGCGCTCGTGCTGGGCGCCACGGTGAGATGACCACACCGGATCTGCACCGGGTTGTCAGCGGCAGGAGCCACGGCGCGGCCGCGCGAGGCCAATGGTCGGTTCTGCTGCTGGTACCACGGTTGCAGCGCCCCCACCGTTTGCCGGGAGGTCTCGTAGTCGACCAACTGCCCCGCGGTGATCAGTGGACCCGCCACCGGCTCGACCCCTTCGTCGTCCCACTTCACGCTCGTCACGCTGGGCAGCGCGCGATCCGTGCTCAGCGTCAGGGCGGACGAGAAGACCGGAGTCCCGAGCTTGGCGGTGGGCGGCGACAGATAACTCGTGCCCGATGCATCGGCTTCGTCGCCCAGCACGCGGTCCAGCTCGAGCGCTCGCCCCACAGTGCTGAATAGCAGCGCCCCGAATGTGGCACCATCCAGTACCACCGGATAGCGCCCAACATCGAACGTCCGGCCCTCCAGTGTGGCCAGCCTTCTGACCTCCTCGGCGGTCGCCTTGATCTCCTCGTGGATCGACTCACGCGCCACCGTTTCATATCCGCCGGCCGTCGCGTACACCGACGGGACCGCGAGCCCAACGCTCGCGTTCGGCCCTCCCCCCCCCATCATCCGGCCCCCCGATATTTCGAGTTGGGGATTGGCACGATGGAAGTGTTGGGTCGTGAGCGAGCCGTCCGTCGACGCAAACACGCGCGTCTCGCGGTGCCAGCTGAGGTACGGGACACTCCCGACCCGCCACACGGCCCCAGCGGTATCCATCCACGACCGGATCAGCGCCATCTGCTCGTGCAGCGGCACGGCGAACGGATCGATCGCCATCGGCACGTGCCACTCGCCCGTCGCGACGGCGGCCGGCACGTACTCTGCCCGAGCGGTGCCGGCCTTCGCGGCGTTCGTCGCCTGTGTGACCGCACCGCGGGCGGCTGTCGTGACGGCATCGATGCTCGGCACGTCTCCGTGGACGAAGCCCCAGCCGCCATTGACGAGCACCCGGACCCCGAAGCCGAACAGCACATCCGCACCGGCCCAGAATTCGAGCGGCCCGCCCGGTGCCTTCCCAACCACAAAGTACTGGGACGCGGCCACGCGGATATCCGCGTACGTAGCGCCCGCGCTCTTGGCCGCATCGATCGCGTGCATGGCCAGCGATTGCAGCATGGTCACGTCCACGGGATCCGGCAACAAGGCGCTGGGCGCGATCCCCGTGGCCAGCTCGGCGGCCGACAGTCGCCGCGCGCCGATCGCGAGCCCCGCCACAGCCAGCGAGGCGGTCGAGAGAAAGGCGCGGCGAGAGTAGGGCACGCGCACCCCACCCGTGCCGGTCGGATGCGCTGCGGACGTTGCAGATGGGGGCGGCTCGGACAGACGGCTCATGGCATCGTGTGGTGAGGGGCACGGTTCCCTTCGGCTTCGAGCGCGGTCACGAACGTGGCAATGTCCTCCTCTTGGTCGCGGCCGACGTCGTGGAACAGCCGACGCACCCGCCCCTGCTGGTCGACGACCAAGACCACGACACCCAGGCCGCTCGGCACGTGGTACGCCGCGACAGTCGGGGTCTGCGGGGGCAGCATGCCACCGTCCCGGGTTCGCTCCTTGGGCTTGACCCAGAAGGCGATCGGGAAGGTGAGCTTGAGCTCCTGCGCAAAGAAATGCTGCCATCGCTGCGCCTCGTCCTGCGGGTCGACGAATTGCCACCCCCAGTGCCCCGTCAAACTGGTGATCCCGACGACTTGCACGGCGGCGCCCAGGCGGTCCTGGAGACGTTCCAAACTCAGTTGCGCCGCCAGCGCGGGCTCGGCGCCCGGCGGAAAGAAGTCGAGGAGATAGATCCGCCCATCGCTTACTCGTTGCTCATGCGGGCCGGCATCGCTCGTGTTGATCCAGGCGGTCCCCGTTATGGGCGGTCCCGGATGGCCGAGCGTAAACGCAAAGGCGCTGTCACCCTGCACCATCCGAATCATCTGCTGGCCCAGCCACAGCGTGCCCGAGTCGAGCTGGATGCGGTCTTCCGTGGGACGCGCCATGGCGATGATCAGGGAATCCACAGCGTGCATCGTGGCAGCCCCGCCGGGTGTCCCCGGCGTCCCCAAGAGGATATCTGCCACCCGTAGGTGCATGGGCCGACGGAACAGGGCGAGGAGATGGTCCTCGAACGGGAGGTCCGGCAACAGTGCGTAGGCACGCATAGCGTGCGCCAGCGCCTTGGGCCTCTGATCGAGGTCGTAGTACACTTCGGAGAGCCGATCGCGCGCCGTGAACTGCCAGGCGTCGGCGGCGACGCCAAGCGCTGTGAGCTGCGCCAGGTAGTGCTCGGCGATCGGCAGCCACTGGGGATGCTCCCGGTCGGCGAAGGCGGTTGCGCCCGCGGACAACACAAACGCTCGGTCCGCAACCGACAAGCCCGGCGTAGCCACGCGTTGGGCGAGTTCGTGTTGCGCGAGCGCCTCCTGGTCGCCCACGACCGCGAGCTGACCGTATGGGGTCAACTGGAAGCCGTGGACCCCTTTCGCTGCCAGGGAGTCCAGCCACACGCGGGCCCGCCCAACGACCGCGGCGCGTAGCGCGTCCTTCGGGTATACTGGGTCTGCTGGAGCGATGCCATCGCGGCCTGTTGCGGCGGTGAATTCCACGTCCACCTGCATTTCGCCCGGCGTCCCGAGGGGGGCGGGACTGTGGCGGTGCCCGGCACTGTCGAGCTGCTCCACCGGCAGGGGTCCGAGCTGCGCGTGCGCGGCGGGCGCCCATACTGCGGTTGCGGTCCAGACGCTCCAGACCATCAGCGTCCGAACGTGTACCAACGCCCTCATTCAGAATACCCTAAATATGAGTAAGCGAATCCACGTGACGTGCCATTGTGCTGTTTGTCGTCACGCCGTCTTGGTCGACGTCAGGCACCCTTTGTAGTTGGGGTTAGTGATCGTTTGGCCACCCGCTGGTGTGGGCAGTGTCAGATCGACATCCGGCCCGTAAATCGGGATCGGAGCCGGGAGATGCGGATTGTGGCCATTCGCATACGGCCCGGTCGGGAATACTGTGCTCTGATCCCGTCCATATTGCCGGATCAGCCGCCGGAGGTCCCCCACCCGCGCCCCGGTTCCGAACAACCAGAACGCCCGCTCCCGGAACATCAGACTGACCCGCCCGCTGTCCGTGCCCGGATCGGCCAGCGAGGCGGCGCCTGTGGGTTGGCCTGGCACCTGACCCGTCCCGAGACTGCACGTCGAGTCGATCCCCGGCACCGTACAGCCGCTATTCCGTAACGTGTTCAGGTCCGTCAGCCACGCCCCCGATTGGCCCGCCTGGAGGGCCGCCTCCGCCGCGATCAGCTGCGCCTCTAGCCCCGTCGCCAACGGAATGAACGCCAAGTTCACCTCAAACTTCGTCGGCAGATACCATACCCCACCGTCCTCCGTCATCAACGAGCTATCGAGCACTAGCCGCGGGTCGTGCGCCGAGGCGAAATTCAGTCCGTTCTCCCCTTCCTGATCCGCCACGTTGAAATACGCCAGGCTGGGATACAGGATCGCATAGGCGTAAAGGTTGGGTCCTTGCGACACCCCCGCACTCAAATTCGGCTCCATCTCGACGTTGTACACGAAGCTCGGCGGCACGCCCGCCCCCGCCGCCGCCGCCGCCGCATACTGCCCGCGGTCCAGCAGCGTGCGCCCGAGCCCAACACTCGCCAAGCCCATCGTCGGCGCATCGCCGTGCGCCTCCGCCATGGCAGAGTCGAAATGCGCCTCCGCCACGCCCAACAGCGAGTCGGTCGTCAATGGGGTCCCGTACTGAATCCCGCCGCCCGAGAGCAACTCATCCAACGGGGTACCCGCACAATAATCTTCCGCCAGGAGGAGCTCGGCATACCCAATGAGCGCGTACGCCTCCCCGATCTTCGCCTGCCCGCTCGCCGGCTCGTAGCGCACCAGCCCGGGCAGGGCTAACAACAGCGACGACCGTGCGGCCAAAAGAGCCACCCACGGATAGTCCCCATACTCACCCAACCCTCTCGCGGCGGTCGTCATCCGGGCGTCAATGTTGGCGCCATACCCTCCGCCGGAGAACCCGCTAAAGATGAACTCGTCGCTTAGGAGCCCACTGTACGCGAACAGGCCGCCAGAGGCGCCCGCCGCAGCGAACAGCTGCCCCTTCGCCACGTTGAAGATACCCTCGGCCCCGCTTTGACTCTGGAGTGCACTATTCGCCACCACCCCCGCCGGCGCCGGCACACTTAACACGTCGCTCGGGCGGCAGTTCATCACCCCCACCACGGCCAGGGTAACTAGCCCAAAGCCAATCAGTCGCTGGCGCATGCTATAACCCCATATTCAGTCGTACCACCCAGTACCGGGCCAACGGAACCCCCCCAAAATCCTCCCGCACATTATTATTCAAGGCGTACCCGTTCCCGTTCGAGAGCGGGGAAATTTGGTCGTTGTTCCCAGCAGTATTATTCACCTCGGGATCTGGCCCGCTGTAGCGCGTCCACAACGCCAAGTTCCGCACCGCCCCCGTCACAGTCAGACTCTGCATACGCAGCGCCCGCAGCGCCCCCCGCGGCAGCGCATACGTCACCGACACCTCCCGCACCCGCACAAACGATCCGTTCTCCACGGCCAGCGAATTGAAGCAACAAAGTTGGCTGGCCTCCGCCCGCGCCTGCACCCACAGGGGTGCCGTTAGATCATTCGTCCCCTGCTGCGTATCCAACTCGTACGCCGCTGCGTTCGCGATCTTGTAGCCGCCCCGGTAGTCCAGGAGCCCCCCTACCGTCACCGCGCCCCGCCACAGCCCTAGGTGCGTCGAGACCGAGACTTCCTGCGTGGGTAAGCTCGACCCCATATAGGAAACCGAGTCGGCGAGCGTCACCTCGTTGGACTCGATGACCCCGTCATGATTGGCATCCGCATACGTCACCTGCTGCGCCCAGAGCCCGTACAGTGAATACCCCGGCGTCTGGCGCTCAATACCCGGATACTCTTGCACCGTCTGCGCTAATACCCCCGGCGCGAGCGAGAGCAACGTGTTGTGATTCACGGACGCGTTGACCGCCACATCCCATGTGATCGAACGCGTCTGCACCACACCCACCGTCACACTTCCCTCGACCCCCGTGTTCCGCACCTCCCCAATATTTTCCTCATACGGGTAATTATTCAGCGTCGCTCCCAGATTCTCATTCACCAGCGCGGCGTGCGTCGTCTTCGAGTACCCGGTGAGCTCGAGACTCACGCGGTTCCCCCACCCCCCTACGTCCACCCCCCCCTCGAATTCCTCCGATCGTTCGGGCTGGAGATTCGGGTTCCCCGTCCAGCTCAGCGCGTTCCCACTCACCGCACTCCCCCCGAGGTAGGTCACGCTCGGGGTANNCCGCACCCGCACGGTCGTCGCGCTCCGCTCCAGCGCGAGCCACGACACACTCGCCTTTGGGTACGCGGCGGTGCTGTAGGCACCCCCAAACCCGCTCGCCGCATCGATCCGCAGCGCCCCGGTCAGAAACAAGCGATCCGCGAAGCTCACCTGTTCCTCCCCATACCCCCCCAGCGTCGCCTGCCGGGTCCCCATCTGCGCCACGATCGGCCCCGTCGCCCCATTCAGTGTCAGGTTCGTCGCCGTGATCCCCGTGGCGTACGCGCTCTGGCCCACGAGTCGGGTGTCCACCATCTGTACTCCCCCGGACGTGACCGCCCGCACCCCCCGCAAGAGCGACGCCGTTGCCGTCCCCCGCACGTCCACCGAGTACACATCTGTCGTCGCGTTCGCGAGAATGATGCCCGGCGTATTATCGTCGTAGGCTGCATTCGCCAACGGGTAATTGAGTTCCTCGTTCCCCTGCGATCCGTGATCGAGCCCGACCGTCGCGTGCCCAAGGAACCACCCCGCCGGCCGCCAGTTCGCGGTCAGCCCCCCCGTTACCCGGTCCGTGTTCTGCGATCCAATCTCGCTCAATTCCGAAACTGGAGTCACCGCACTACCGAAACCACCATACCCGTAGTAGTGCGCGGCATCGCTCAACGCCGGCCCAGAGAAGGCGCCCAGGTACAGATCCCCGGCATTCGGCGTTTGTTGATAGGTCGAGAGGTAACTCCCCGTCGCGCTCAGGTCTGCCGTCGACCCCAGTTTGATCGCCGTGTTCACCCGCACCGACCGCTGCTGCTCACTGTTGGCGTTCAACGCCGAACTCGGCAGCCCCAGGCCCGCCGTGTCCGCCAGCTCCTGGAACACCGGCGGCATCCGGATCACCCCGGTCTCGTTCGACAACCCGCCCGAGATGAAGTACCGGACCGCCTCCGATCCGCCGCTCACCGACAGATCGTACTTGCTCCTGTCCCCCGTCCCAAAGATCGTCGTCGCCGCATGGTTCAACGGGTTCCACTGCGTCACACTGTCCGTAATGCACGTCCCGAGTGCCGATTCGGTATTGTACGGGGCACCATACTGAGCGTAGCCACCGCCAAATTGCAATACCGGGCAGTTGACAGCGGCATTGCTTCCGTCCGTCAAGTGCCCCCAGCTGTAATAGCCATTCGCGAAGGTCTCCGGGATCCCGCTCTCCGTCTGCTCGGCCGAGACCTTCCACTGCGGCCGCCCCGCGGTCCCGTGCTTCGTCGTGATCACGATGACCCCGTTCGCCGCATCCGTCCCATATTCGGTCGATGCCGACGGTCCTTTCAGGATGTCGATCGTCGCAATGTCGTTGAAATCGAGGTCGTTGAGCCGGGTGGGCGTCGGGTGGTCACCCAGACTTCTGGTAATTATGCTACCCAGGTCTCCTCCCGCCGAATTATCCTGCCGCACCCCGTCGACGATCAGGATCGGGTCCCCCTGCAGAACCAGGCTCGAGAGCCCCCGAAT
>PLLD01000253.1 GCA_003141205.1 Gemmatimonadota bacterium | reverse complement strand
TCGCGCCGCCGGGACCATCCCTCGATGTCCGTCCCGCTCCGATCAGCGCGTCGGCCGCCCCGCGCACGAACGGGCCCGCCGCGCTATCCACGCGCACCGGCGTCGGATCGCCGATCCAGACGGCAAAGTGTCGCACGTCATCGCCGCGCAGCTCGTCGGGCTCGAGCTCGACGGTCCCGCTGACCCACCCCCGCTCGGGCGGGCTCGCGTGGATCGCGAGCGTGCCCATCCCTCCTCCCTCCCCCGCGGCGACCGACGCTACCGTGCCGCGCGCCAGCGTCCGCGCGGCCAGTGTAATGCGATAGGTCGTCGAGTCGCCGACGCCCAGGACCGTGGCAGCGATCTCTCCATCAGGAGTCCAGCGCGACGGCCGCACCGTCACCGATGTGACGGCGTGATTCGGTGGTGGCGCTCCGGCGGGGGCGAAGACGGCCGCGGTCGCGTCCCCCACATCGGCTGGCGTCGGCCACGCCGCGATCTGGCCATCGGTGGCCACCGCCACGACGCGGCCCTGTAGTCCCGCCGAACGGACCAGCCCCGCGCCTCGCTCGATCGCTCGTGGCAGGTCGCCGGCCCCCGCCAGAGGCACGAGCCCGGCCAGCGACTCGGCCGGGCGCACCGCAGCATCCGCCGTGATGAGCCATACGCGGTCCCCCGCCCCCGTTCGATCGATCACGCGCCGCGCCGCCGCACGCAGTCCGTCGAGCACCGGACGACCGCGCTCGATCGCGGACGTGCTGAGCGAGTTGTCCAACACGACGGCGATCGCCACGGGCGCATGTCCGGTGCTCAGAAGGTGACCGAGCCCCCGGCCGACCGGTCGTGCCGCCGCCAGCGCCACGAGCGCTACCGCCGCGGCTCGCAGCAGCATGAGGAGGACGTTGCGCACCCGGAGGCGACGCTGGTGCTCGCGCTCCGCGCGCGCGAGATAGCGGGCCGCCGGAAAGTCGATGCGGGTGCCGGCGCGCCGCCGCAGGAGATGCACCAGCAGCGGGACCGCGACGCCGGCCCCGAGTAGGAGGTAGATCGGAGCGAGAAACCCCACGCCGGATCCGGTCTACCGCCCCGTGGCCTGGCGCGCGGCAAAGGCCCGGCGGAGCGGGCCGCCGAACGGCGCGTCGGTCGACACGATCTCGTACCGCACACCGGCGCTCGCGAGCACCGCACGCCACTCCGCGATCGCCGCACCGACCGTGGCCCGGTACGCGTCGCGCACCTCGGCGATCGTCGCGGGCACCTCGAGACCACTCTCGGGGTCGACGAAGAGTGCCTCGCCCCCACTCGCGAGCGACAGATCGCGCTCCGCCGGGTCGATCACGTGCAGCACGATCACATCATGACCGACCGCGCGCAGCCCGCGCACCGCGCGCTCCACCGGCGGCACATCGGTCAGCAGGTCCGAGATCAGGACGACCATGCCGGGTCGTGGGACCAGCCGCGCGGCCTCGGCCAGCGCCATGTCGACGCGCGACTCACGTCCTGCGTCCATCGGGCTCACCGGACCATCGAGCGCGCCGATCACGTGCCGCCATTGCGTCGTCCGCGAGCGGGGAGGGAGCGCCGTCCGGATCGCGTCGTCGAACCGGATGAGCCCCACGGCGTCGCGCTGCCGCAGCAGAAGCAGGGCAAGCGCCGCCGCGAGGCGTTCCGCGTACGCGAGCTTCGTGAGCCTCGCGGGATCGCCCCGCCACGCCATCGAGCGGCTGACGTCGAGCAGGATCGTCGCGCGAAGATTCGTCTCTTCCTCGAATTGTTTGACGACCCACCGGTCCGCCCGCGCGGCGATCTTCCAATCGAGGTAGCGCAGATCATCCCCCGGCTGATAGGGACGGTGCTCCGCGAATTCGACGGAGAAGCCCTTGCGCGGCGA
This sequence comes from Gemmatimonadota bacterium, assembly GCA_003141205.1. GTDB lineage: Bacteria > Gemmatimonadota > Gemmatimonadetes > Gemmatimonadales > Gemmatimonadaceae > FEN-1251. Next base: position 2,346 of record PLLD01000253.1, on the reverse strand, counting down.
CCGGTGCAGCCCGGCGAGCATTCCGTCGACGACCCAGCGGGCCACGATCTCGATGCGCCCCATCGCGGCGAGCGTGGCCGGATCGATCAGATCCGCCCGCGCACTCGCGTCTCGCATCGCCGTGTCCATCTGCAGGGCGAAAGCTAGGCGGCGGCCGAGCCGAGCCGCCACCCCGTATATTTTCCCCGGTGGAGCGCTCGCGGATCCGGAATTTCTGCATCGTCGCGCATATCGACCATGGGAAATCCACCCTGGCCGACCGACTGATCGAGGCCACGGGCACGATCGAAAAGCGCGAGATGAAGGCCCAGGTCCTCGATACGCTGGACCTCGAGCGCGAGCGCGGCATCACGATCAAGCTCAACGCCGTGCGCATGGCCTATCGCGCGCGCGACGGAACGACGTACGAGCTCAACCTCATCGACACGCCGGGCCACGTCGACTTCACCTACGAGGTCTCTCGATCGCTGGCCGCGTGCGAGGGCGCGATCCTGGTCGTGGACGCCTCGCAGGGGATCCAGGCGCAGACGCTCTCCAACCTCTTTCTCGCGCTCGACGCCGGGCTCGAGATCATCCCGATCTTGAACAAGATCGACCTTCCGGCCGCCGAGCCCGAGCGCCGGTTGAAGGAGGTCCAGGACCTCTTGGGCGTGGCCGCGGAGGACGTGCTCCTCGTCAGCGCCAAGGAAGGGATCGGGATTCCGGAGCTCCTCGAGCGGATCGTCCAGCGCGTGCCGGCGCCCGGCGGCGATCCCGAGGCGCCCCTGCGCGCCCTGATCTTCGACTCCAAGTACGATCGCTATCGCGGCGCCATCCCCACCGTCCGCGTCGTGGACGGGTCCCTCCGCGCGGGGACCCAGATCACCTTCGGCACGAGCGAGTCGCGCTACGATGTGGTCGAGGTCGGGTATACGCAGCTCCGTCCCGTCGCGGCGCCGGAGCTCACGACGGGGGAAGTCGGCTACGTCGTGGCCAACGTCCGCCATGTGAAGGAGACGCGGGTCGGCGATACGATATTCGACGCGGCCCGCGCCGCGGCCGAGCCGCTGCCCGGGTATCAGGAGGTCCGGTCGATGGTCTTCGCCGGGATGTATCCGACGGACACCTCGCAGTACGAGAACCTGCGCGACGCCCTGGACCGCCTCCAGCTCAACGATGCCTCGCTGCGCTTCGATCCCGAGACGTCGACCGCGCTCGGCTTCGGCTTTCGCGTCGGCTTCCTCGGACTCCTGCACATGGAGATCGTGCAGGAGCGCCTCGAGCGCGAGTTCAACCAGGACCTGGTGACCACGGCTCCCGGCGTCCTGTATCGCGTGACGACGACCGACGGCGAGGTGCACGACGTGGACAGCCCCGCCAAGCTGCCCGATGCCGGGCGGATCCAGAAGATCGAGGAGCCGATCATCACGGCGATGATCCTCACGCCCGCCGAGCACGTCGGGGCGATTCTGACGTTGTGCCAGTACAAGCGCGGCATGCAGAAGACGCTCGAGTACCTCGCCAGCAACCGCGTCCTGATCACCTACGAGCTGCCGTTCAACGAGGTCGTGATGGACTTCTACGACCGGCTCAAGACGATCTCGCGCGGGTACGCGTCGCTCGACTACCACGTCACCGGCTACTGGGAATCGCCGCTCGTGAAGCTCGACATCCTCGTCAACGGCGATCCGGTGGACGCACTGTCCGTGATCGTGCATCGCGACACCGCCTACCAGCGGGGGCGCACGCTGGCGAGCAAGATGCGCGGCCTGATTCCCCGGCAGATGTTCGAAGTGGCGATCCAGGCGGCGATCGGCGGTCGGATCATCGCCCGCGAGTCCGTCAAGGCGCTGCGCAAGAACGTCCTGGCCAAGTGCTACGGTGGCGACATCTCGCGCAAGCGCAAGCTGCTCGAGAAGCAGAAGGAAGGCAAGCGCCGGATGAAGCGCGTGGGGAAGGTCGAGATTCCCCAGGAGGCGTTTCTCGCCGTGCTCAAGATGGATGGGGACGAGTAGAAGGGACTTGCTGTGAAGAATCAAACGAAGGCTGCCCAGAAACCCGCGCCGGCTGCGCCTCAGCCCATCCGGAAATCGACCGCCCGCGAGTACTTCGAGTCGATCGTCATCGCGGTCATCCTCGCGCTGTTCATCCGCACGTTAATCGTCCAGGCATTCAAGATTCCGACCGGATCGATGGAGAACAACCTGCTCATCGGCGACCACCTGCTGGTGAACAAGTTCATCTTCGGGCCGTCGAGAAGCCCGATCGAGCGCGCGCTGCTGCCCGAGCGACCGATTCGCCGCGGCGACGTCATCGTCTTCAAGTACCCGGTGAACCGGGAGCGCGACTTCATCAAGCGCGTGATCG
>PLLD01000183.1 GCA_003141205.1 Gemmatimonadota bacterium | reverse complement strand
TTCTGCTTCCGGTACGACGGGGGCAGGATCGTCGTCGGGAGGTTGGGCAGGGCCTGGGAGATGGCCGAATTCACGTCTTCGGCCGCCGCGTCGATGTTGCGGTCGAGCGCGAATTGGAGCGTGACCGAGCTCGAGCCGAGCGTGCTGACGGAGGTGATGTTGTCGATCCCCGCGATCGCGGAGAACTGCTTCTCGAGCGGGGTGGCCACCGTGGCCGCCATGGTCGCCGGGCTCGCCCCCGCGAGCGACGCGTTCACGGAGATCGTGGGAAAATCCACCGTCGGGAGGTCGCTCACCGGCAGTCGCGTGTAGGCGATCAGGCCGAAGCACAGCACTCCCGCCATGATCAGACTCGTCATGACCGGGCGGCGGATGAAGAGCGCTGTGATGTTCACGCCGAATCCCGCCCGCGCGCCGTCAGTGGGACGGCGCTGGGGCCGCGCCCGGTGCGGCGGTCGTGCTTCGCACCGAGACCTTGGAGTTTGCCGTCAGGCGCGACTGTCCATCGGAGACGACCTCGTCACCTTCTTTCAACCCCGACGCGACCACCGCCAGGTCGCGATAGGTCCGGCTGATCGTGACGGGGCGTTGCTGAGCGGTCGACGTCTGATCGACGACGTAGACATACTGTCCCTGCTGCCCTGTCGAGACCGCGGCGACCGGGATCACGAGGGCATCCTGCTGGACGTACAGCTGCAGTGCCGTGGCGACGAACTCTCCCGGCCAGAGGGCGCCGTCCTTGTTCTCGAATTCCGCCTTCAGCAGCACGGTCCCCGTCGTCGTGTCCACTACGTTATTGATGAACGAGAGCGTGCCCCCGACCGACGGTCCGACGGGCGTTACCCCCGCGGCCTGCGTGCCCGTCATGGCCCCGCCGGGTGGTCCGCCCTGGGTGTCGATCCCAAGCGCATTCGCCCCGCCCCCGCCAGCCGAGTCGGCCGGACTGCGGTGGGTGAGCCGGGGAGGTCCGCCGGAATCCGCCGATGTCCCGCCTGCGCGTCCCGCGCCCCCCGCCCCATGGTTTCGCGTCCCGCCGCCGGCGCCCACGGCGGTCCCCGCAGCGCTATCCCCGCGTGACGTCACCGGCACCGATACAGCCGACGATGCCGCGGTCTGGGGCTGCACCGCGTTCTCGTACGCCGTGACCGGCAGCTTCGTGCCCGGCCCGCCGTACTTCTGGATGTCGCTCAGTGCCGTCGACGGGACGGCGAACTCCACAAGGATCGGGTGGATCTGATTGATCGTCGTGAGTGTCGTGCCGCTCCCGCCGTGGACGGTGTTTCCCACCCGGATGTAGAGGAGCCCGGTGCGGCCGCTGATCGGCGCCACGACGGTGGAGTTGTCCAGATTGTATTTCGCGGTCGCGAGAGTCGCGGAATCGGCCGACACCGCCGCCACCTGCGCCGCGTACGTGAAGTGCTGCTGGTCGGCCTGCTCCTGCGTGACGTAATCCTGCTTCACGAGCTCCTGATAGCGCACGTCCTCATTCTGGTCGTTTGCCAGCGTCGCCCGATCCTTGTCGAGCGCGGCGCGCGCTTGGTTGTACGCCGCCGCGTATGGGCGCCGGTCGATTTGGAACATCTTCTGTCCCTTCGTGACCTCCTGTCCCTCCCGGAAGGCGACATCGGTGATCACGCCATCGACCAGCGACGAGACGTTCGCGGTCTGTTCCGGTGTCACGATACCGTTGGCGAGAATCGTGTACGGGACGGGGGTGCGCCGCGCCGTCGCCAGCACGACCGGGACATCCACTTGCGCCTTGGGTGCCGCCGTCTTGGCGCACGCGGCGAGTACGAGGGCGGCGAGTGCGAGGGCGATCGCCCCCGCCATCGTGGAACGCGCGGGCGCGCGCAGAGCGCGCGCCCGCGACGCGGGAATAGTCATCGCGGGGTAGCTCCGGTCGAATCGGCGCGTAGCGGGATCTGCGTCTCGCCATGGATGCCGAGCACGCCTGCATCATGGGAAAGCTGAGCGAGGTCGGAGTACCACGTCCAGCGGGCCTGCGCTGCCTGCGAGCGCGCGCTCGCGAGCGCCGCCTGAGCGGTTACCACGTCGAGAATGTTGCCCACCCCCTGCTTGTACTTGCCGATGGCGACGTCGTAATTCGCCTGCGCGCTGTGCAGGAGATCATCGCTCGAGCGGACCCGAGCGGTCGCCGTGCGCAGGTTGTAATACGACGTGAACACCTGGTCGACGACGAGATCGCGCTGGTATTCGGCGTTGGCGGCCTGCGCCTTCGCGAGCTCGTGCGCCTGCAGCAGGTTGTACGCGTTCTGGAAGCCCTGAAACAAGGGGAACGAGAGCCCGACCGATGCGACGTACGAATTGCCATTCAGCGAGCTGGGGTTCGCGAATACGTAGTTGTCACTCCCAGTGAGCGAGAGCGACGGGAGTCCCTGTCCGCGGATCACCCCGATATTCGCCCGGGCTTGCGCGGCTTGGGCGCGGAAGGACGCAAGGTCGGGGCGCGACCGGACGGCCTCCGAGACGAGGCTGTCGACCGAGGCGGCGATCCCCTGAATCGGCACGTCCGGCGGCTCGGCCCTGATGTCGTACGACAGGTTCGCCGGAAAGCCCATGGCGACCGCGAGCGAGCCGCGTGTCGTCTGCACCGATCCCTGGTCCGTCTCGAGCTGCAGCACCTGCTGCGACAGCGTCGTTTGCGCCTGCAGGACATCGGAGATCGTGGCGACACCGGCGGCGTGCCGGGCGGTGGCCGAGGCGAGGTTGACGCTGTCTTCCTTCACGGTCAGGCTGTCGGCGGTCGCGACCGCCTTGGCGGAGTTGTAATTGAAGTAGGCCTGCTCGAGCGCGAGGACGACGTTCTGCACGGTCGCGTTGTGTGTGAACGACGCGGCGAACGCGCCCTGCTTCGCGAATTCGAAGGCGGACGAGCGCCCGAAGTCGAAGAGCAGCCAGGAGGCCGAGGCGTCGGGAATCAGGAGAGAGTTGGTGCCGGACGAGCGAACGGTGGTGCCGCCCCCCGTGCCCGTCCCGGTTCCCCCTGTGCCGGGGGAGGTGCCGGTCGACTGGACCCCGGAGCGGGAGCTCTCGCGCTCCCCCGTGACTCCAACGTTGAGTTGGGGCAGGTATTTCCCGTACGCCGAGCCGATGGCGGCGCCGGCCGCGCGGGCCTCCGCGTACGATTGGCGTGTCAGCGGGTTCGTGCTGAGTCCGATCTCGATCACGTTCGGGAGGGTCAGCGCCTGCACGCGCTCTGCGATGTCGGGCGGCAGCGCCAGCGTCGGGACCGAATCGGGGATCACCGCTTTTCGCGGGGGCGTCCAGAATTGATTCGGCGCGGTGGGCGCGCTCGGTTTTCCGTCGACGTCCGGCGGATTATGGATGCAGCTCGCCAGCACGGCCGTGACACCTATCACACGCGCCGCGCGCACGATCCGCCGCAACGCGGGCGCATAGCCGTACACGTCAATCACCGTTTGAGTACGCGCGGATCAGTTCGTTCGCTGGGGGGCCCGCCGGAGCGGGGGTCCGGGGTGCGGAGATCGGAAGCGGCCTGGAGCACATAGTCGATATCCAGCAGCACGGCGCGTGCCTGATCGGTCGCCGTCCCGCCGATCCCGCCGCGCGGCTCGCTCAGTCCGGCCGACCGGAGCCGGATCAGGTCGAGCGCCAGCGCCTCGAGCGCGAGGCACGCCCGTTCGAGCTGCGAGACCAGCCACGCCCGGCGGTCTGCCAGGGCCGCCTTGTGGGCCTCGGGGGAATCCACATCCAGCCGATGCAAGGCCACGGCGACCAGCCCCACCTGGTCGAGCAAGGCATTCGCCGTCGTGACCATCTCCGGGACGAGCGCCCGCTCGGCCTTGTCGAGCGTGTCGTAGAGGTGCACGATCGAGAGCTGATCGGCCACGGCTCGTCGCACGGCCGGTCCATACGGCCCCTCGAGAACCTCGCGCGGGACCAGGCGCGCCGCGCGCGCCTCGGCCTGCGCCGTCGCATTCGCGAGCGCGGGTTTCCCCCTGCGCAGCACCGCACCGCCGCGGGTGCCTCTAACCCATCCCCAGTGCGAGGGCCAGAGCGGGCCGAGCGCATCGGCGAGGCTCACGCCGTCGGCTATCAGCTTCCCGGCGCGTATCGCCCCGGCCAATCCGAATCCGAGCGCCGGATACACGGCCCACCAATCATGCCGGTCTGTGACTGCGTTGAGTGCGAAGAGAAAACCCGTCGTCGCGACGGCCGTGATGCACTGGCCGCGGAACTTGCGGACCCGCTTGTCGAGCAGCACGGCCTGCACGTCGGCCTTCTTCATCTGTGTGTTGCCCACGGCCAGGACGACGGTATCGGACCGCGGTCCCTCGACTGGCGGCGCGGGCTCAGGGGCGGCCACAGGCGCCCCATCGAGCGCGGCGATCAGCGCCGTCGCCGTGGGGATCCGCTCGGCCGGGTCCTTCTCCAGGAGCCGCATCACGACGTTCGCGAGCTGCGGCGGCACATCAGGCTGGCGATCGCGCAGGGGGACCGGGCGCTCGGTGACCTGCTTGAGGAGCATGCCGACCGTGTTCGCACCGGCGAAGGGGGGAATCCCGCAGAGCATCTGGTACGTGACCACGCCGAGCGAATACAGATCGCTGCGGCCGTCGACCGATCGATCCCCTGCGCACTGCTCGGGCGACATGTAGGCGGGTGTGCCGATGGCGACCCCGGTGGCCGTCAGCCGCGACTCGGACCCGTCTCCGCCGCCGGTGGTGAGCGCGCGCGCGATGCCGAAATCCGTGACCATGGCGCGCATCCCGTCGCGCGACAGCAGGATGTTGTCGGGCTTGATGTCGCGGTGGATCACTCCGCGGCTGTGGGCGTAGGCGAGCGCATCGGCCACTTCGCGGGCGATACGGCGTGCGTCGGCGACGGGGAGCGGGACTCCCGGCGCCAGGCGGGCGGCAAGGGTGTCGCCGTCGACGTACGCCATAATGAAGTACACGATTCCGTCGCGCTCATCGACCGTGAAGATCGGAACGATGTGGGGGTGCGTCAGTTGGGCGGCGGTCTCCGCCTCCCGCAGGAATCGCAGGCGCACGTCCGCGCGGAAGGCGAGCTCCGGTGGAAGGACCTTGACCGCGACGGACCGCTTCAGCCGTTGGTCGCGCGCCCGGTAAACGATCCCCATTCCGCCGCGCCCGATCTCCCCCTCGAGCGCGAAAGCATCTCCCAGTGTGCGCGCCAGGCGCGTCCCAAGCTCGTCCTCCGCGGCCACGTCAGTACGGGGCGATGATGATGCTGATCTCGTCGCCCGGCGACACCGCGATCGTGTCGCTGATGGGAGCGAAGACCCCCCCGTACTCGGCGGCCAGGAGCCGGAAACGCACGGACGGATTGACGAACAGGGGCGGAATCAGAAAAGCGCCCCTCGACTGGGCGGTTACGGTCCCGAGCCGGGCCCGCTCCGATGCGGTGGCCACATCGACATCCATGTCTACCGTTCGCTGATTTCGGATCCGAACGGTCGTGCCCCGCTGCCGATGGGATCCCTCATTCAGCGTCTGCGGGCGACCGTGCCGGCACGCCGCGGCCCCCGCCGACGCGAGCATCAGCAGAAGGGTGATGCGAGGGACCGACGTGGTCGGGCAACGGCGTACGGTGGGGTGCAAGACGGTCCCCCTCAGGAGCGGATGACGTGTCGAGTACTATAATTACGCGGACGGACCGTCGCGAACCGCCTGTGCGGGCCGCCCGGATCCAGCGCTAACGTCCGACCGTCGTCATCTTTCGGTCGTGACAACCGCCCTCCCGCCCCGGACGCCGCGACGCTTGCTCGCGCGGCTCCTCGCCAAGCGGACCCCGCAGAACGCGCTCGACCACGACCGATTCACCGGGCCGATCCGGGGTGAGCTCCTGGGGGTCGAGGGGTTGGCCGAGCGCGCGCGCAGCCTCGCGCGCCAGCAGCGAACGGCGCCGGCCGGTCAGGCCGACGAGCGCGGGGCGCCGCGCGCGGGGCCCCCGGTGCTGCTGCGCCGGCTGGATGAGACGCAGCGGCTCCTCGAATCGATTCGGGACACACTGGGGGAGGCCGTCGAGCGCGGCGCGGACGTCAGCCCCGCCGGAGATTGGCTGCTCGACAACTTCTACGTCGTCCAGGAGCACATCCGGGAGATCCGCGAGGGGATGCCGAAGGGCTACTACCGCGAGCTGCCCAAGCTCGCGGCCGGGACGCTCGCCGGGTACCCGCGCGTCTACGAGATCGCCATCGGCCTGATCGCGCACACCGAGGGCCACGTCGAGTTTGCCAACATCGAGTCCTTCGTCCGCGAGTTCCAGCGCGCCGTCACGCTGACGACGGGGGAGCTCTGGGCGATGCCGACGATGCTCCGCTTGGGGCTCGTCGAGAACATCCGCCGGATGTCGCTGCGGACGGTGCAGCGCCTCGAGGACGTCGCGCGCGCGGACCGGTGGGCGCAGCGGATTCGGGACGCGGCCGAAGCGGACGCACAATCGCTGACCACGGCTGTCGCGGCGTTCGTGGGCGGCCATCCGCCGCTCACGCCCGCGTTCATCGCCCGCTTCCTGCAGCAGATCCGTGCCTACCAGGCGAGTTGGCCTCCCCTCGTCTGGCTGGAGCAATGGATCTCCGACGAGGGGATGGGCGCGCAGGACGCCGTGGCGCGGTCGAATCAGCGCCTGGCGCTCACGCAGGTCATGATGGCCAACAGCATCACGAGCCTGCGCACGATCGCGCGGCTGGATTGGCCGACCTTCGTCGAGTCGCTGAGCGCCGCGGAGATCGTGCTCCGTCGGGATCCCGCGGGCACGTATCCCGACATGACGTTCGCCACGCGCGATCACTACCGGCACGTCGTCGAGGAGCTGGCGCGGCACGCCCCGCTCGCGGACCACGAGGTCGCGCAGCGCGCGCTCGAGTTGGCCCAGCGGGCGGCCGCGGGGCCGGACGGCTCGGGGCCCTCCGACGCGCGCACCCATCATGTCGGCTACTACCTCGTCGATGAGGGGCGCACCGTGCTCGAAGCCGTCATCGGCTTCGGGGCACCGTGGACCTCGCGCGCGTACCGGCTGGTGCTGGAGCACTCCGAAACGGTGTATTTCGGAGGCATTCTCGCGCTCACCGTGCTCGTGCTGGCGATGCCGCTGATGTTCATCCGGGTGGGCTCGGTGGGGGCAATTCTCGCCATCATCGCGGCGGCGCTCATTCCGGCCAACGAGGTCGCGATCAGCATCATCCACCAGCTGATCACGCTGTATCTGCCGCCGCGGATCCTTCCCAAGCTC
>PLLD01000073.1 GCA_003141205.1 Gemmatimonadota bacterium | reverse complement strand
TTCGGAAGAAGGGTCACCGTCTTGATGTTGCACCGGGCCCAGCGAATATCGGGCACGGTGATGCCGCGGGCGCCGCGCGCACGAACGGCGGTGGGGAGCGCCAGCGGGCTCACGCTTGCGAATATCGTCGAGGCGGTGCCGGGCGGCGGGAAAGGGTGTGCCCGGGGCGCGACGCCGCGGGTGATCTGGGTGTAGACCAGGGCTTCTCCGGTCTCGATCCCGTTGCGGCGCAGCAGTTCGTGCCAGACGTCGTCACCCAGGCGGTCCACCTCGGCGTCCGGGATCGCGATGCGGATCGCGGCGAGACTCCGCTTGAGCCGCGCGACGTGGCGCTCGCGCTCGAACAATCGCCCGTCGATCGCGCGGGTGACCTCGTACACGCCGTCGCCGAACACGAATCCCCGGTCATCGACCGAGACAACGGCCTGCGCGCGCTCGAGGAACGCGCCGTTCAAGTAGACCAGTCCACCTGCTGCCATGGCATCCTCTCCGTTCGCGGCGAAGTATCAGCGCCCGGGCCGCTCCGGCCAAGGGGCCGGCCACGGAGCCGGCTGACGGGCCGACTGAGGGCCGTGCCCGCGACGCGACACACCCCTAGATTCCGACCCATGCGCCGAACTCTTGTGAGCCTCGCGAGTGTGCTATCCGTTGCCGCCCTCGCTGCCTGTGCGTCCCTCTGGCCGACGAAGTCCGTGCCCATGACCGCTGCGCCCGTCGCGGTCCTCTCGTGTGCCGGGGACGCGGGGAAGCAGCTCCACTACAAGGTGACGTACTTCGATACGGTGCACATGAAGCTCACGCTGCGGCGGAGCAGCACGGCGCCGACGGGGCCCGAGGTGGACGCGATGGGGATGATCGACGCGTTGTCCGTGGCGGTCCTGCCGGCCCGGACAGGCACCGGGTCGACGTTCACGGTGCAGGCGCAGACGATGCAGCATGAAATGACGCGCCGCGGGCCGATGGACACCGAGCAGCACTCGTCGCCCGAAGTTCGGGCCGACGCGGATACGCTGATCGCCCGTTGCGCCGGGACGACGTAAGCGGAACTATCGGATCCGCGTGACCGGGCTGAAGAACACGGGGTTCAGCCCGCCGCGGCCACCCCCTCCAAATCCGGGGCGTCGCTCGCAGTGATCGTCGTCCCCCATGGATCCACCGCGGATGATGGGTCCCATCCCCTCTCCGCCCTCGACATCTCCCCTATAGGGGCCGCTCATGTTCGGCTCCGTGGCCGGATCGGGGCGCGCGGCCACGTCTCCCGCGACAGATCCCACCACGGCGATGTGCCCCGTCTTGGGCGCGGCAGTCGGCGCGGGGCTGGCCACGGCGGCCGTCGCGACGATCTCGGGGGCGGCAGGGGCGGGGGTCGCGGGCGCATTCGGGTCGGCGGCGAGCTCGGGCCCGCGCGTCTCATGCACCAGCATCCGGTGCCGGACCGTGCTGCTCGTGTGTCCGGCCCGTGCTGGCGTGATCTCATCCGGCGAGATCGCGAGATCGGGGGAGATGGAGCCATGCGGGGCGAGCGTCAGGTCGGGGGCCGCGTCGGCGGCGCTCGCGGTGCGGGGATCGCGCGAGCGGCATCCGGCCGCCACAATGGCGGCTCCCGTGGCGGCGAGGATCACGTAGCGAACGCGGTACGACATGGCGCTCTCCGATCGATGCGGATGGACGTGCGACGTGAGCATCCGGGGGCTCGGTCTCGTAACCATATAGATACTACGCAACGAGGAAAAGGTTCGTTATGACGGGATGCCGATACCGAGGCGGGGGCGCGTGGTGGCGCACGGCACCCCTCATCATAGCGATGGCGTGCAGTTCCGGCTCAACGGTCCAGCTCGCTCCCGGTGCGGCCGGGATGCCCAGCGACGCCACCCAGCGCGCCATCACCGACACCCTGACCGGCCTCATCGCGTCGGCCTACGACTTCTCGAACCGCGCGGATGTCGTGGGCCGCATCATGCGGCTGTACCCCGACAGCGGCCCCGTGATCTCGGCGTCGGCGGGACGCATCATTTCGTCCCGAGACAGTCTCGCGGCCGTGATCCGGCGGTTCTGGGAGACGACCGGGAGCAACATGCAGAGCCCGCGCTGGGAATGGGGAGAGGTGTACGTCGACGTTCTCGCGCCCGACGCGGCGGTGATGACCGCGACGTATAGCATTCCACACTACACGCCGCGTGGGGCACCGCACATCGTGGGCGGGGCGTGGACCGCGCTCTGGGTGAAGCAGCACGACCGGTGGGTGATCATCCAGGAGCATCTCTCGGATGTGCCGATGGCCATGCCGGCGAGCGGCTCCGCGCCGTAGGGCGATCGGTCGCCCCATGCAACCGACGTCTATCCTAGAGACGCAGGCCCAGCGTGACGGGGAGAATGTGCGTCCGGTAGGCGGCCGTTCCGAAGGCAAATGCGACGTCATAGCCCGTGGTGGCGCGGTGTCCAAAGGTCCCCTGCGGGCTGGCCCACCCCGCGCCGACATCGATCATATAGGGGATGAGCGCGCCGGGATATTGCCCCGGCGCCGACGCCGCGAGCACGCCCAGCGCGGCGGACGCGACCGTCAGAAGTGCAATCCAGCGGCGAAGATGCGCCATCGACAGCGGGGAATCGCGGCCCGATCGGGGGAAATGCGGGGCGCGTGGCAGACCCCGCCAGGCGATCCCCTGCGTTGTGTGAGATCGAAATCTAGTGTATCTGTATGGAGTAGCAGGCACTCTTTTCCGTCATTACTGGAGGTAGCTCATGCACGGTGCGTATCGATGGATGGCCGCTGTTACGGCGGTTGCAGTCATGGTCGGGTGCAGTGGCGGGGGCGATACCCCCGATGCGCAGGGTCGGGTCACCATGCAGGGAACCGTTCACTCGATCCAAGCGAGCGACGGAACTCAGTGCTGGCAATTCGTCTCGGCGAAGGGGAAAAATTACGAGCTCCAGCCGGCGCAGGTTCCCTCGGATCTGCTCGTCGATGGCATATCGGCGACGGTGGTGGCCAAGCCGCGGAGCAGCGGCGGGAGCTTCTGCAAGGTCGGTGAGATCGTCGACGTCGTCAGCGTCAACCCCGAGCCGTCGAAAACCTGAGCGAGCCGGCGAAGCCGCGACCCGACGCGCACCGGAGTAGCATGGGCAGTACCGGTGACGCGTCGGTCGTCCGGCTCTCGCCGGTCGCCCGCGCACGGTGACGGATGCCGGAGAGGCGCGGGAATTATCGCGCCTCCTCGATGTCGAACGGGCGGCGCGCATAGCCGCGGAGCGGGCCAATCAGGCGAAATCGTCGTTCCTCGCGACGATGAGCCACGAGTTGCGCACACCCCTCAATACGATCGTGGGGTACACGGAGCTGTTGGAGCTGGGAGTCCACGGTCCCCTGACCGAGCCCCAGCTCGAGGCGCTCGGGCGTATTCGGCGGAGTCACCACCACCTTCTCGCTCTCGTGACCAACGTGCTCAGCTTCGCACAGATCGACGCGGGGCGCGTGCAGTACGAGTTGCAGCCCCTCGCGGTCGCTTCCGCCGTCACGCGCGTCGAGGAGCTCATCGCGCCGGAGATTGCCGCGAAACAGCTGCGCTTAAGAACGCCGATGCCCGATCCCAGTCTTACGGTCGTCGCCGATCCCGACAAGCTCACGCAGATCCTGCTCAACCTGCTGTCGAACGCGATCAAGTTCACCGAGCCGGAGGGCAGCATCACGATCCGCGGAGAGCCGGGGGACGGGCGCGTGCTGATCCGCGTGAGCGATACGGGGATGGGGATCCCGAGCGATCGGCTCGAGGAGATCTTCCAGCCCTTCGTCCGGGTGACGCGGCGGCTCGACCGGCCCAAGGAGGGCGCGGGACTCGGGCTCGCCATCAGCCGCGATCTCGCGGTGGGCATGGGTGGGACCCTGACAGTTGAGACGGAGCTCGACGTCGGCTCGACGTTCACGCTCGCGCTGCCGGGCGACGCGGCACGCACATGACGACGGGCCCGCACCCGGCGCGGCGCGCATGAAAGCGCTGGACACGCTGCCGCTCCGCTTTGACGGGCGCACGATTCGCATCCTCGATCAGACACGTCTCCCCGATGCCGAGGTGTGGCTCGACGGCACGGACCCGGATATGATGGTCTCGCACATCCAGCACCTGCGGGTGCGGGGCGCCCCCCTCATCGGCGTCGCGGCCGCGATGACTCTCGCGGTGTTCGCCCACCGTGGGGCGCGCGCCAGCGCGGTTCGCGCGGCGGGATTGCGCCTCCGCGCGGCGCGACCCACCGCCGTGAATCTCATGGCGGCCATCGATCGACTGCTCTCGCCGACGCTGCCGCGGTACGACGCCGACGCGCTCGTTGCGGAAGCCGAGCGCATCGTGGCCGAGGACATCGCGTGCTGCGATGCGATGGGCGAGCATGGCGCGGCGCTCATCGCGCGGGGTGAGGGGATCCTCACGCATTGCAACACCGGCGGCCTGGCGACGGTAGGGATCGGCACCGCGCTTGGTGTGATGCGGCGGGCGCACGAAGCGGGGAAGGGGATCCACGTGTACGTCGATGAGACGCGGCCCCTCCTCCAGGGCGCGCGACTGACCACGTGGGAGCTCGCGCGGCTCGGCATTCCGCACACGCTGCTCACCGACGGGATGGCCGCGAGCCTCATGCGGGAGGGGCGCGTGCAGCGTGTGCTCGTCGGCGCGGACCGGATCGCGCGGAATGGGGATGCCGCGAACAAGGTGGGCACGTACGGGCTCGCAATTGTGGCGCGGCATCACGGGGTGCCGTTTCACGTGGTCGCGCCCTGGAGCACGGTGGATCTGGCCTGCGCCGACGGCGCGCACATCCCGATCGAGCACCGGGGCGCTGACGAGGTGCGCGGCGCCGTGGGCGGCTTCGGGGCGGTGCGGTGGGCCCCCGAAGACACGCCCGTCTACAACCCGGCCTTCGACGTGACGCCGGCCGCTCTCATCACGTCGCTCGTGCTCGATCGCGGCGTGATCCCGCCGGACGGACTGGTCTAGCCGCGCCTCGTTAGCCGCGCCTCGTTAGCCGCGCCTCGCTAGCCGCGCCTCGCTCGCGGCGCGGACGTCAGGGTCGCGGCAGGGGTCGTGATGCGATGATTGCGGCCTGGTGCGCCCGATGCAGCCAGAAGGCGCCGAAAAGCAGCATGATGCCGCCGAGGATGGCGAAGGCGGAGATGAGCCCCATGATCGCGACGAGCGTGGCGGGGGGAAAAAAGAGGGCGTAGACCCCTGCCAACACGCCGAGAACGCCCCACGCGACGGTCCAGCCCCATGGCATCTCGAGCTTGCGCTCCTGGAATCCGACGGAGAGTGCGAGGGCGCCGACGACGAAGAGCCACCACGCGACCCAGAGAACGGCGAACGCGAGGGAGAGAACGGGATAGAACACGAGCGCGGCGATGCCGAATCCGGTGCCGATGAGGCCACTCAGGAGGAGGATCCACCAGTGCGCCGCCACGCGACGGAGCTCGATCGCGTGGACGATCTGCGTGAGCCCGGTCACGAGCGCCCAGATGGCGATCACGAGCGCGAACGCCCCGACGGAGTCCAGCGGGCGCGCGAGGATGAAGATGCCGAGCGCCAGCGCGATCAGCCCTCGCAGGACGAGCGCCCACCAGGTGTGGCGGTAGGTGAGTTGAATCGCGTTCGACGGCACGATCGCCTCCTGCCGCGGGACGCGGCGTTGAGTGAATCGATCGCTGGATAATACGCGATGCGCGCGCTAGTGCCGCACGAGCGCGGCGATATGCTTATGCGTCCCGCAGCGTGGCCGCGTCCTGCTCGGGACTCGACGGGTTGATCGGGATGCCGGTGCCGAGCTCGAAGCCGCCCCACGTGACGAGATTCGGCAGTATGCGGAGACGCCAGTGCAGGTGTGGGGCACCGATCGCCCCGTGGCCCGCGGAATCGAGGACGAAGTTGTACGCGAGATTCCCATACGTCGCCTTCAAACGCCGCAGCGAGTCCCGTAACAGGTGGGCGAACGCGTCCTGCTCGTCCGCGGTGGTTTCCGCGAAGGACGCCTGGTGCCGCTGTGGCACGATCCAGAGCTCGCCGGGGCGCTCTGCCGCGAAGGGCACGAGGGAGAGAAAGTCGGCAGTGGCGTCGACGATGCGATCGCGCGCGGCGGCTTCGACCTCGAGCTCGGAGCAGGTGGCGCAGCGACCCTCCGCGTCGTAGCGCTGCCGGCCCCACGTCGCGAGGGTCTGGAGGCGGGGCGTCGTGAGCGGGAGGGCGATCAGCTGCGCGTGGGGGTGGGGGAGCGAGGATCCGCTGGCGACCCCGTGATTTCGAAAGAGAACGACGGTCTCGATCCGCGGTTGGGCGGCGAGGAACGTGAAGCGCTGGTGGTAACAGCGGACGATGGCACGCATCTCCGTATCGGCCAGGGCAGAGAGGTCGGCGTCGTGCCGGGGATGCTCGATCACGACCTCGTGCACCCCATATCCGGCTGTCGCGACATGCGGGGCGGCGACGGAGGATATGGGCGGCGCGTCCAGCGCGAGCGCGGGATACTTATTGGGGACGACGCGGACCTGCCAGCCCGGAGGCGCGCTCGCCGGGGTCTCGGCCAGGATGCCGGGCAGCTGTGCTTCGTTGCCCGGGCAGAACGGACAGGCGGGATCGAAGGAGCGTCCCTCGGACGGACCCGATCGCTCGGGGGAGGGAAGCGTCGGACGCAGCCTGCGCGCGGGTGCGACGATCACCCATGTCCCGCTCGTGCGGTCCTGCCGGAGCTCGGTCATCGCGCGCTACGGTGCAGAGACTGCGCCGCTGGCCGCGCGCGGTCTGACGTCAGTGCCCTTCGGCGGGAGGGGTAGTGAGCCATCCCCCGCCCAGCGCGCGATAGAGGTTGACGACATCGCCCAGCTCCTGCGCCTCAACCTGAACCAGCGTGAGCTCGGCCGTGAAGAGGCTGCGCTCCGCGTCCAGGAGATCGAGGTAGCTCGATATGCCGCTCGTATACCGATCGCTCGCGAGCTGCAGCGCACGGCGGAGCGCGTTCACCTGCGTCTCATCCGCCGTGACCTGATCGCGGTCCGCGCGGACGCCCGCGAGAGCATCGTCGACTTCCCGATTGGCGTTCAGCACGGCCTGCTCGTACTGATAGCGCGCCTGATCGCGCCGGGCCGACGCCGCGCGCTCCGCGTTGTAGAGCTGCCCGCCGAGGAAGATCGGGATCGAGATGCCGCCCAGGATCTGATACACGTTGGTCTGGGGGCGAAAGATCTCGCTGCCCAGGGTGCCCTCGTATCCGTATTGCCCGGTGAACGAGATCGTCGGCAGCCGCGCCGCGGTCGCGGATCCCACACGAGCGGTCGCGGCCCGCAGCTGCGCTTCGGCGCGGCGGACATCGGGACGCCGGGTTAGGAGATCGGCCGGCACACCGATCGGCACGGTTACACGCGTGAGGATGTCAGAGAGCGGAAGGCCGCGCGGGATCGGCCCGGGCGGTTGTCCGGTGAGCACGCGAAGGGCGTTTTCCTGCTGCACGATCTGGCGCTCGAAATCGGAGACGCGCGCGGCGGGCTCCGCGACGTCCGCCTCGAACTGCCGCACGTCGAGCTCGGAGATGAGTCCGCGGCTGAATCGATCGCTCGCGAGCTTCAGCGTTTGCTGGCGCGAGGCGAGAGTGCGGCGGGAGATCGCCAGCGCGAGGTCGAGCTCGCGCAGCTGGATATAGGAGGTGACGACCGAGCTCACCAGGTCGAGCACCACCGCGCGGTGGCTCTCTTCCTGGGCCAGAAGGTCCGAGCGGGCGGCCTGGGTGGAGCGGCGGATCCGGCCCCAGAAATCGAGCTCCCACGAGACGTTGCCGAGCACGGTGTACAGCTCGTTCGCGGGGAGCGTGAAGCTTCCGAAAGACAGTTTTTCGCGCCCACCCTGCCCGGTAACTGTGATCTGCGGGAAGAGGGGAGCCCGCGCGATCCCGACATCGGCCCGATACTCCTCGATCGTGGCGACCGCGGTCCGGACGTCGCGATTGTCCTGGATGGCGGAGAGCACCAGCGAGCGGAGCACGGAGTCCTGCAGCATCTCGAACCAGGTGATCGTCGCCGCCGAGTCCGCGATGCGCAGGTCGAAAGAGCGGCTGTCGCCGGTGCGCACTCCGGAGATCTCTCCCGGCGGCGGCGGCGCGATGGTGTCCCCGGCGCCGGGTGCGTGCGCCAGGGAGTCGCGGCTGGCGGCGAGCGAGTCGATCACCGGACGCATCGAGTCCGCGACCGCGGACACGGGGCGGTAGCTCGGAGAGGCCGCGACATCCGGCCGGTGGTAGCCCGGCCCGACGGGGCAGCCGAGGGCGAGACTCGCCAGGAGCGCGACCGCTGCTGGCGCGAGCCGAGTGTGTGCCTGCCGCATGTCAGTCATCCCCCGCACCGGGGAGCGGGGTGGCAGCGGGAACGGCGGGTACGGCTCCGTGCCGCCGCGCGAGCGTGCGCTCACTCAGCCGCCGCACGAAGATGAAGAGGTTCGGGATGATATTGACCCCGAGCAGGGTCGAGACGAGCATACCGAAGAAGACCCCCGTTCCGAGCGAGTGGCGCGCGGCCGCGCCTGCGCCGGTGGCGAGGAGCAGGGGCACGACGCCGAGGATGAAGGCGAAGGACGTCATGAGGATCGGCCGGATACGCTCGCGTCCGGCCTCCACGGCGGACTCCTCGATCGATTTGCCCGTGGCGCGCTGCTCGACGGCGAATTCCACCATCAGGATGGCGTTCTTGGCTTCGAGACCGATGACGACGAGAAGGCCGACGTCGAAGTAGAGATTATTGGGGCTGTGCAGGATGAGCAGGCCGAGGAAGGCCCCGAGCACGCCGAACGGAACGCCGATCATGACCGCGAGGGGTGTCGACCAGCTCTCGTAGTAGGCCGCGAGGACCAGAAACGCCATGACGAGGCCGAGCGCGAAGATGAAGCTGCCCTGACCGCTCGCCTGCTGCTCCTGGTAGGACTGACCGCTGTAGCCGTACCCGATGTTGAGCGCGGCGTACTTGTCCTTGAGCAGCTTTTCCGTGGCGGCGAGCATCTGCCCCGAGCTCTTCCCCTCGGCGGGCGTGCCGATCACGAGCGCCGACGTGAAGCCGTTGAAGCGACTCACGACGGTGGGTCCGGCGCGGAACGATGGCTGCACGAGGGATCCGACGGGGACCATCGCGCCGGTGGTGCTCCGCACGTAGAACCGATTGAGGTCCTCCGGGCGTTGGCGGAATTGCGGCTGCGCCTCGAGCTGCACGTGATACGTCTTGCCGTACAGGTTGAAATCGTTGACGTAGTCGTACGCCAGGAATGTCTGGAGCGTCGTGAAGACGTCGGTCAGCGATACGCCGAGCGATTTGACCTTCTCGCGATCGACGTCGAGGTAGAGTTGTTGCGCGTCGGCGCGAATGGTGGTGTTCACGCCGGTCACGTCGCCGGTCTTCCCCAGCTCCTGGGCGAACTGCTGCGCGATCGCCGCGAACTTGCCGATGTCGTTGACGCCGCGATCCTCGAGGTTGAGCTCGAGGCCGGACGTGGTGCCGAGCCCGATGATCTCGGGGGCGTTGAAGGCGAAGACGAACGCCTCCGGGATCTGCGTGAAGAAGTAGCCGTTTGATGCCTGCAGCAGTCCATCGACCTGGGTCGATTTCTTGGGGCGCTGATCCCACGGCTTGAGCACGGCGAAGAGGGTCGCGGAGCTGGTCTGGTTCACACCCTGGATGAGGCTGAACCCCGAGAGCCCGAAGACGTGGTCGACGCCCGGCTGGTGCAGGAGGAACTGCTCGACCTTGCCGAGCACTTGCGTGGTCCGCTGGGTGGAGGACGAGCCGGGAAGCTCGATCGCGACGATGAAATACCCCTTGTCCTCGCTCGGCAGAAAGCCTGTCGGCGTCGTCTTGTACAGGAAGACGATGACCCCGACGGCGACGGCGAGCACGCCGACGGCCGCCGCGGAGTATGGGGAAACCCTGTGCATCATCTGGACGTACTTGCGTCGCCAGGCATCGAACGTTCGATTGAACAGGGCGAAGAAGCCGCGCCGCGGCGGCGTCTTGCGCTCCGTGAGCAGCAGGGAGCACAGCGCCGGGGTCAGGGTCAGCGCGACGACCCCCGACAGCACGACGGAGATGACGATCGTCACTGCGAACTGCTTGAACAGCGCGCCGGTGATGCCGCCGATGAACGCGACCGGGATGAAGACGGAGCACAGGACGATCACGATCGAGATCAGGGCGCCGCTGAGCTGCCGAATAGCGCGATCGGCGGCGACGCGCGCCGTGACGTGCGCGTCCTCCATGATGCGCTCGACGTTCTCGATGACGATGATGGCGTCATCGACGACGATGCCGATCGAGAGCACCAATCCGAACAGCGTGAGCAGATTGACGGTGAATCCGAGCAGCGCCATCCCGAGGAAGGCGCCGATGATCGAGACCGGCACGGCGAGGGCCGGGATCAGCGTGGAGCGCCAGTTCTGCAGGAAGATGTAGACGACGATGGTCACGAGGACGATCGCGATCAGGAGCGTGACCTCGACCTCGTGAATCGACGTGGTGATGAAGGGAGTGAGGTCGAATCCGCTGACCCAGTGCACGCCGGGTGGGAATTGCTTCTCGAGCTCCGCCATCCGGGCGAGCACCCCATCCTTGGCCTGGAGCGCGTTCGCGCCGGGTCGCAGGAAGATGATGAGACCGGCGGTGGGCTTCCCGTTGAGGCGGGTCACGTTGTCGTAGCTTTGCGAGCCGAGCGTGACCGTCCCGACGTCGCGGACATGCACGACGGATCCGGTGGAGTTCGCGCGGAGGATGATGTTGGCGAATTCCTCCGGAGTGGACAGCCGCCCCATCGCCGTGACGGGTATGGTGAATTGATTTCCCGGCGGGGCCGGCTCGCGGCCGATGCGGCCCGAGGGGTTGGTCGAGTTCTGTTCGTTGATGGCGTCGACCACGTCCTTCACGGTCAGGCCGAGGTGGGCGAGTCGGTCGGGATCGAGACTGACGAGCATGGCGAACTGCAGGCCGCCGAACACGGTGGCCTGACCGACTCCGGCGACGCGACTGAGCTCGTCCTGGATGTAGATCTTGGCGTAGTTACTGAGAGCGGCCGCGCCCCACCGGGGATCGTCGGACGTGAAGGCGATGCCCATGAGGATGTCGGTCTGCGCCTTCGATACGGTGATGCCCTGCTGCTGCGCCTGCTGCGGAATCGTCGGCGTGGCGATTTGCACCCGGTTCTGCACGTCGACGGCCGCGAGATCCAGGTCGCGCGAGATGTCGAAGTACGCCTGGATCGCGAGCGACCCATCGCTCGAGCAGGACGTCTTGAAATACTGGAGTCCCTGAATGCCGGGGAGCTGTTGCTCGAGCGGTCCCGCGACCGCCGTGCAGACCTGCTCCGCGGTCGCGCCCGGGTAGACGGCCGCGATCTGGACGGACGGCGGAGTAATCCGCGGATACGTATTGATCGGGAGCGTCCGCAGGGCGAACCCGCCGAGCAGCACGATCACCAGCGAGATGACGATGGAGAAGATCGGTCGCCGGACGAAGAAATACTGGACGTCCTCGTCCCCCGCGGGGTGTGGCGTTACGCCACCCGCCGCCGGCGCGTCGTCCCGCGCGGTCATCGCCGTCCCGTGACGAGCGGAAACGCGGGCGCGGCCGGTACGTCCCGGGGTGCCATCCGCCCCGCCGTGTCGCCCGCGACGTTGTAGGGGACGGGGTTGACCTTGGCGCCCGGATAAATCTTCTGCGTGCCGTCGACGATCACCTTGTCGCCGGCCACGATACCGTTGTCCAGGATCCACTGAAAGCCGGACCAGGACGATGCCGTGACGGGGCGGATCCCGACCTTGTTGCTGTCAGCGACGACGAAGACGTAGGCGCCGGCGAGTCCCTGCTGCACCGCGCGTTGCGGAACGAGGATCGCGCTGTCTCGCTGGAAGTCGAGGAACTCGACCTTCACGAACTGCCCCGGGGACAGGATGTGGTTGCTGTTGGCAAGCGTCGCGCGCAGCGTCTGCGTCCCCGTCTGCGGCTGGAGGGCGATGTCGGCAAAGGTGAGCGTTCCGATCTGCGGCACGACCGTGCCGTCGGCCAGGATCACGCGGACGCGCAACAAATTCTTCGGCACCGAGAGCCGGCGCGCCGCGATGTCACGCCGCCACTGCAGGATGTCCTGATCGGTCGGATTGAAGCGCACGTAGATGGGATCGATCTGATCCAGCGTCGTCAGGAGATCGGTGCCGCCGGTGACGCGCGCCCCCAGCACGAAATTGGCGAGCCCCACGCGCCCGTCCACTTCCGCCCGGACATCGGCGTCGGTGAAATCCTTCTTCGCCTTGTCGACGCCGCCCTGCGCGGCCGCCACATCGGCCGCCGCCTGATCCGCCGCCTGCTGCGCGTCATCGACGTCTTTTTGCGCGACGGCGTGCTCCTCAAGTAGGGGGGTAATGCGAGCCAGATTGCGGGCGGCGTTCGCCTGGCGGGCCGTGGCGTCCTGCAGCTGCCCGAGCGCGTTGCGGTAGGAGGCCTCGGAGGTCGTGGGGTCGATCTTGTAGAGGAGCGTTCCCTTTTTCACATCCGTTCCTTCCGTGAACGGGCGCGCGACGATGACCCCGGTGATCAGCGACCGGACCTCGATGTGCTTGGACGCCTCGACGACTCCCTCGTAGCGTATGTGCGCCGGCACGGTCTGCGGCGTCACGGTGAGCACCGTCACCTGTGTGGGGGGCATACCGCCGGCTCCGGCACGGCCCGCCCCGGCCGCGGGGTCATGGCCGCACCCGAGGACAGAGAGCGCAGCAAGGGACGCCGCGCCGGTCATGGCGCGGACGAGGGGGACGCGGACGCGCCGCGCACCGCCGGGTGTGTTGGGGACTCGCATCTGCGATGAAGTAAGGGGTGGTTCCGATGGTTCCGCGATCACTCGATTGGCTGCAGTCCCACGGATGAAAAATCGCTCGATGCAACGAATCCGGAGCGGCCATCGATCGTGACCGCAAGGCGGAGCTCCGTCACTCCCACGCGGACCTCTTCAATGAAGCCCGGCTCGGGGTCACGCTCGACGGTAATACCGCCGTAGGCGTCCCCAAAATCCACGACGCTGGTCGGTGCCACGAGGATGGTGTCGGCGGCGTCGCCGCGCGCTTCGCGATACAGCGGCACATGGTGCGCCCCGCTTCCGGGGGGGAAGGACGGGCCCGCGAGTCGCGCGACGCTGAGGCGCGCGAGGCCCGTCGCGAGATCCTGCACGGGCCGCGGAATGACGCCGCCCGTCGCCGCCGTGCTGTCCGGCGCAATCTCGAGCGGAACATCGACCACGATGGTGCCTGTGTTGACGTCGACGATCACCTGATGACCGGGCAGCGCTTCGAGCGGAGCGTCGACGGCGGCCCGCATCGGGCGTGTGACATGGTTGGCCACGCGTCCGGTCGCGACCGCCGCCCCCATGGGGTGCGGGATCACGACCTGCCAGGCTTCGCCGCGGCCGCGCGCGTGCGGCTCCTCGACATCGACGAGGTAGATGGCGGGCTCGGTGTCGAGCAGAAGCGGTGACGCGGTTACCGTCACGGCGGCGACGAGACGTCCGAGCGCGTCCTGATGGACCGGGAAGCTGGTCGTGTAGATCGTCCGATGCCGGCGGTCGATCAACCGCAGCGCCGCCACGCCGCTGGGCCACGCATGGTCCGTGCGCGCCGGGGAGGTCGCGGCCACGGTCCGCTCGATCGGTTGGGGCGATGCGACCTCCGCATGCACTGCGATCGTATCGTGTCCGAGGGCCAGCTCGGCCAGCGTCGTGTCGCGCCGGACGAGCGCCAGTGCGTGCGCGGGAGTCGTGCGTGCGGGCGGAGGGGCGGTCGCGGCGACGGGAGGAGCGGTCGGCGGAGCGGCCGGACCGGCCGCGGCCAGCGGAGTACTCGTGCGCTCCCGACACGCCGCCAGCGTCAGGATTGCGGCGGCAGTCGCTCGGACGGTCCAGGGTATCGAGAGGGGGGTGGTACGGGGTCTGGGCATGCCCAGACCAATTTATTCGACAGCCCGTCCCGGAGCATCCATCTCCTCGTAAAAGTGCTTTACGACCTCCCGTTGCGAGCCGGGGACGGGGCTCGCTTCGCGCCAGGAGCCGGTCGCGGCGAGCTCCCACAGGGATCCATCGTTACACAGGATCAACGCGCCGCCGTCCCCATCCTCGCGCAGGACGGCGACCGGCTTCCGCAGGTGGGGGGGCAGGGTATGGACGGTCAAGGCGACATCGGCGGGGGCGGACGGCAAGCGGCGTCGGCCGTTCCCTCCGGTGGCCCTGGCCGGCGCAGGCTCCGGTGTGTCGTCGCCGGGGTCGGCCAGTGTCTCCGATGGGCGGGGGGCTAGATCGGCAGGACCGGCCGTCGGTTGGCTCAGCGGCCGCTCGACGTCGTAGGTCACCGGCGCCGCCGGACGGGACTGCGACGGGGGCTGTGCCGCCGGGGCAGGTGCCGCCGGGGCAGGTGCCGCCGGGGCAGGTGCCACTGGGGCAGGTGCCACTGGGGCAGGTGCCGTGGCCGCCACAGGCTGCTCGGGCTCCGGGGTCTCGGGGGCCGCGACGACCGGAGTCGGTGCGGGGGGCGTGGGCGCCGCCGCCGATGCCTCATCGGTTCGACGGCCACCGTCTGCGTCCGGGATTGGGGCGGGCTCGCCCGGGCGGGCATAGGACCAGATCCGGCTTACGAGGTCCATGGCACGCCGGTGCTCGGCGGCCAGCCGCGCCGCGCCGTCCGCGCGCAACTGATAGAGGGTCTGCTCGGCGCTGACGGCGCGCGCGCGTTGCACCGCGAGCTCACGGCCCAGCCCTTCGCGCTCGGCCGCGATCGCGGTCACACCTTCCCGCATCGTCGCGAGCTCGGCCCGCAACGAGGCTTCGGCCGCGGCGGCGTTACGCCGCTCGGCTTCGAGCTCTCGCCGGCGTACTTCCGCATCGTGGCGCAGCTCCGCGGTTTCGGATTGGACCCCGACCCACTCGGCCTCGACGCGCCGCAGCGCCGACCGCGCGGCGGCGAGCTCCGTCTCCAGTGCGGCGCGTGTGCGGTCGCGCTCCTCCTCGACCGTTCGCATGGCCCGTACGTTGGCGTCGCGGTCCGCGGCGAGCTCGCGGCGCATGCTCTCGACGGCCTGGCGCGCCGAGCGGAGCTCGGCATCATGGATCGCGCGATCGGCGGCGGCGGTTTTCTCCTCGACCGTGTTCTCGGTTTGGAGGCGCTCCACCGCGGAGCGCGCAGCCTCTTCCGCCTTGTTGGCGGTGTCGGTCGCAATTGCGAGCGCCTGACGGGTGCGGTCGAGCTCCGCACTCAGTGCCGCGCGTGTGCTGCGGACGGTATCGAGCTCGCGGAGCTGGACGTCGAGGTCGCGAATGCGGGCGGACTGGTCTCGAACGGTGCCCTGGAGAACGTCGACGGCGCGCTGGCGATCGGCGAGCGCCGCCGCCGCCGCGGCGGCCGCTTGTGCCACCTGGCTGCGCGCGCGCACGACCACGGCGACGATCGCCGCGATCGCAACCAGAAGGGCACTGACCAATCCGTAGAGAGGCATGCCGCTCATCGACGCAAGGCGTGAGCCAATGCCGAGTCTGCTTCAGCTAATGGAAGCGTATGTGGCGTATGGGTTTATAAAACGTGAACTCCGTGAACATTCGGACCGTGCCGCAATATGTTGTCGCACGACCGCGACGACTATGCCGGCGACACCTCGCCGGAGTGCATTCTGAGGTCAGTCAACCCTCGGTGCTCCATTCGGCCTCCTCGATACGATAGAAGTGCTCCGGACGGGGAAACGCGCCCGAGCGCACCTCCGTCGCATAGGCCCGAAACGCCCGCTCGATCTCCTGGTCCAGGTTGGCGTACCGCGAGACGAAGCGGGGCGCGATCGTGCCCACGAAGCTTCCTAAGATGTCATGGGCAATCACGAGTTGTCCATCTACGTGCGGGCCGGCGCCGATGCCGTAGGCGGGAATCGTGAGTCCATCGCGCACCATCGCGCCGGCCTCGGGGGGGAGGGCTTCCAGGAGGACGGCGAACGCGCCCGCGTCCTCGATGGCTTTGGCATCGTCGAGCACGCGCTGGGCGGCGCGCCGCGTCTTCCCCTGCACGCGATAGCCGCCGC
>PLLD01000184.1 GCA_003141205.1 Gemmatimonadota bacterium | reverse complement strand
CGGGCCTTGTCCACGCGGTAGAACCGCTCGAAGATGCGCGGCAAATGCTCGGGCGCGATCCCGCCCCCCGTGTCCCGAATGGACATCCAGACCCCCGCACCCGTACCGCCGGCGGGGGCGTCGCGCACGGTCGCCACGGTGATGGTCCCCGATGCCGTATGCCGCAAAGCGTTTTCTACCAGATTCACCAGCACCTGTCGGAGCGCCGTCGCGTCGGCGAATACCGTTGCCGCGTCGTCCGCCACGCACACCTCGAGGGTCACGCCCTTTGCCGTCGCCGCAGGGCGGGACGGCACGATTGCTTCCATGGCCGCGGAGCGCGCATCGATCGGCGCCGGCATCGGCACCCAGCCCCCGGACTCGATCCGCGACAGATCGAGAAGCTCATCCACGATCCGCTGCATGCGATAGGTGTTCGACTGGATCGTCTCGGCGAATTGCCGGCGCTGCTCGACCGGGAGGTCGTCGTCCATCGCCAGCGTCTCCGCGAATCCGCCAACGATGGTGAGCGGCGTCCGGAGCTCGTGCGAGACGTTGGCAACGAAGTCGCGACGCACGCGCTCCAGGCGCCGAGTCGAGGTCAGGTCGAGGAGGGCGAGCACGGCACCGCCGCTGCCGAGGAGCGGGCGCGCCGTCAGGGCCAGCGTGCGACCGTCGATCGTCGTCTCGACATCTTCCGTGACACGCCCGTCGAGAGCGGCCGTCAGCGCCTCGCGAAAGATTCGCTCGCGCGGCAGCTGCTCGACCGTGAACGGAGTCGCCTGCCGGACTCGCAGAAGCTCGCGTCCCGTCGCGTTGATCCGGACGACGCGCTGCCGCCCATCCACCGCCAGAACGCCTTCATTGAGAGCATCGAAGAGTGCCGTGAGGAGCGCTTCCTCCGATTCGAGCGCCGCCAGCCGCGCGCCCAGCTGCTCCGCGAGCCGGTGCACGGCAATCGCGAGGTGGCCTACCTCGCCCGGGGCCGCGAGCGTTGGGCGACGTGTGAAATCGCCGGCGGCCAGCGCCTGCGTGACCTCGCGCAGCTCGATGATCGGCTGCAGGACGCGCCGCACAAACCATATGGCTGCTCCGACGATCACGAGCAGCGCGGCGCACGCGAGGAAGATCACGAGCGGCGCGTTAGATGGGCCCGGCCTGGACGGCGCGCAGCCGGTATCCGAAGCCGCGCACGGTCTCGATCAGCTCGCCCGCGGCGCCCAGCTTCGTTCGGAGCCGCTGGATGTGCATGTCCACGGTGCGCGTCTGGATGTCGGGCGCCGCATCCCACACCGTCTCGAGGAGGTGGCCGCGGGCCTGGACGCGCCCGCGCCGCTCGGCGAGGAGCACGAGAAGCTTGAACTCCGTCGGCGTGAGCTCGATCTCCGTGCCGTCGACGGTCACGCGATACGCGGCGCGGTCGATGTGCATCGGACCGACGCGCAGTATCGCCGATGCGGAAACGCCGCCGGCTGCCGCGCGGCGCAGGATCGCGCGTGCGCGGAGCACCAGCTCCTGCGGACTGAACGGCTTGGTGAGGTAGTCGTCGGCGCCCAGCGAGAGCCCCCGGATCCGATCCGGCTCCTCCTTGCGCGCCGTGAGCATGATGACGGCGACCTCGCGCGTCTCCTTGCTCTCCCGGATCTGCTGGAGAACGTCGAACCCGGAGAGGCCGGGGAGCATGAGATCGAGGACGACGAGCGCGGGGCGGTCCTGCCGCGCAATCGCGAGCGCGTCCTGTCCGTTCGCGGCCGTCGACACCCGAAACCCCGCCTTGGCGAGGTGATATGCGACGAGCGCAACGATGTCCGGTTCGTCGTCGACGACGAGAATGTGATCTGGACCGATGGGCGCAATCATGGCCTCGGTGGAAGATAGCTGAGGCCGGTCATGCGGGCGCCCGCCGTGTTGTTTCGTCAGGTCACGATCCTGTATCAGCCTCGGTGATTGAGCGGGCCGGTGGCCGCTCCCAGTCGAGGCGCCGTGCGGATCGCGCGCCGTACGTAGGCGCGCGCCTCGCGCACCGCGGCGGGCAGGCTCTCTCCGAGCGCGAGTCGCGCCGCGATCGCCGCCGATAGCGTGCAGCCGGTTCCATGCAGATGCCGAGTGACGATGCGCTGGGCCCGATACGCGGTCGGGGCGCCGGTGCCATCATAGAGCACATCAACGACCGTCGCGCCCTTGAGGTGGCCGCCGGTGACCAGAGCCGCGTGTGCGCCGCACCGGTCGACCAGCAGGCGCGCCGCGCGCAACATGCCCGCCAGGTCCGTGATGGGCTCCCCCGTGAGGGCCGCCGCTTCGGCCAGGTTGGGCGTCACGAGATCGGCGAGAGGGAGGAGACGACGGCGCAGGGCGGCGATGCCGTCCCGGGAGAGGAGACGGCGACCGGTCGACGCCACGATCACGGGATCCAACACGAACGGACGCAGCTCGTGCTCGTGCAGCGCGCGGGCGACCGTCCGGACGATCGTGCCGGAGGCGAGCATCCCCGTCTTCACCGCCGCCGGCCGCAGGTCGGTGACGACCGCATCGATCTGTGCGCGCACGAGTGATGGCGCCACGGCGGACCAGCGCGTCACGCCAATGGTGTTCTGGGCCGTAATCGCGGTGATGGCCGACGTCCCGAACACGGCGAAGTGCTCGAAGGTCTTGAGGTCGGCCTGGATCCCGGCGCCGCCGCCGGAGTCCGAGCCCGCGATCGTGAGCGCGATCGGCCGCACGTCAGGAGCGGGGCGGAGTGGGGGATGGCGGCAGGCTCTGCAGACGGTCCTTGAAGGTGTGGAAGTTGGGCGAGTCCGTCGTGAGTGACGCCAGGACAGCCGGATCCATCGCATTGATCTGCGCCTGAATCTCGGCGATCCTGTTTTCCTCGAGAGGGTGCGATGTGAACCAGGCTTCGACAAACACCGGCTTCTTGTTGCGCTCCTCGAGCAGCTTCTGAAACATGGAGACCATGCCCTCGGGGCTGATCCCGGCCTGTACGACGTTGCTGAATCCCTCGGCGTCGGCCTGCGATTCGTCCGCGCGGCTGAATTTCGCGAAGATGGCTTCGCCGCCCACACCCATCGCGATCTCCGACGCCGGGTTCGAGCACACGCGCGTCAGCACGCAGGCGAGCACCATCCCGATGTTGGCCGCCTGCGCTTTGCGCATCTCCTTCACCGAATGCCGCTCGACGACGTGCCCGATCTCGTGCCCCAGCACACCGGCCAGCTCATCCATCTTGTCGGCCCGCTCGATGAGACCCCGGTTCACGTAGACGAAGCCGCCCGGAAGCGCAAAGGCATTGACCTCGCGGCTATCGACCACGTAGAAGTGCCAATCGAGATCGCCGCGCGCCGTGAGCTTCGCGATCGAATCACCGATGACGTTGATGTACCGGTTGATCTCGGGATCGGCGATGATCGGCAGCTCCGCGTTCACCTGCTGGGCGTACTGCGTGCCGATTTTCACTTCCCGGTTTTGCGATACGGGACAGCCCGAGAGGAGCGCGGGGAGCGCCAGGACGGCGAGGGTTCGCTTCAACGGGATCTCCGACGAGCGCCGGGCTTCGCCCGATCGGCGCCCAAGCGGCCATGGCATTGAGGTGTACGGCGCGTGCACAATACTAGCGCCATGCCGAGTACCCCGCGATTGCTGACGCTGGCCCGCGACCTCCGCCGACGGAAGGCGCGCGAGCGCGCCGACCTGTTCCTCGTCGAGGGCGTGCGCGCCGTCGAGGAGCTCCTCGCGTCACCGCTGTCCGTGCGCGGGGCGCTCGTGGGGCCGCAGTTGGCCGGCACGCCGCGCGGCGCCGCGCTCCACGCCGCCCTCGAGGCGCGGGGGATTGAAGTCGCGACGGTGGGCGCACGCGAGCTAACGGGCGCGGCCGATACGGATACGCCGCAGGGGATCGTCGCGATCGCGGACGTTCCGGAGCGGGGGTGGGACGACGTGCATCCTACAGCCGGATCGCTGCGGATCCTTCTCCTGGATGGCGTGCAGGACCCGGGCAACGTGGGGACGACGGTGCGGACCGCACTCGCGTTCGGGATCCATGCGACGGTGGCAATGCCCGGCACCGTTGACCTCTGGAACGCGAAAGTCGTCCGAAGTGCGATGGGAGCCCTCTTTGACTACCCGGCCTTTGCCGACACGTGGGAAGCCTTTGACGCCGCCAGCGCGCGGCACGGCCTGACCGTCTGGGGCGCGGACGTGGAGGGCGAGCCGATCGATCGGTGCGTCATCCCGGCTCGTGTTGCGCTCATCGTCGGCAACGAAGGGAGCGGGCTCTCGGCGCCCGCGCGGGCGCGCGCGGAGCGGATCGTCTCGCTGCCCATCGCGAGGGTCGAGTCGCTGAACGTGGCCGTCGCGGCAGGGGTGCTGCTGTACGCGCTGCAGCGCGCGGCCCCGCGCACGACCGATACGTGACCGCCGCCGCGGGCGATCCGCGCGCGTGGGCGTGGCTCGCGCTCGTCTTCGTAACGGGGGCCGTCATCGGCTCCTTCCTGAATGTCTGCATCGCGCGCTGGCCGATGGAGCTGTCCGTCATTGCGCCACCGTCGCACTGTCCTCGGTGCCAGCGCCCGATCGCCTGGTACGAGAACGTGCCGATCGCGAGCTACCTGGCGTTGCGCGGCCGCTGCCGGGGCTGTCATTTGCGGATCTCGCCCCAGTATCCGATCGTCGAGCTTGCGATCGCGCTCGGCTGGGTCGCGGCCTTCGTCGCGTACCCCGATCCGTTCACCGCGCTGCGCGTCGCGGTCTTCGGAACGGTTCTCTTCGGGATCGCGGTGACGGACCTCCGGCACTACGTGATCCCCGACGGCTTCACCGTCTTCGGAATCATTTGGATGTGCAGCACCCCGATCGTCGCGGTGCTGCTCGGCGACCGGACCGGGACCGGAGGACCCTTTGCGACCCCCTACGACACGCTCATCGGCGCCTGTGTCGGTGCCGGGGCCATAGCGATCGTGGGATGGCTCGGCGAGGTCGCACTCAAGAAAGAGGCGATGGGGTTTGGCGACATGACGCTCATGGCCGTCGTCGGCGCGGCGCTCGGGCCGCCGCGCACGCTGATCACGATCGTCATCGGCGCCGCTCTTGGCGCGATCACCTTTATCGTGGTCGTGTTCCCGATCGCGTGGATACGGAGCCGGCGCTTCGGCTCCGCGTTCGAGCCGCCCCTCGTGCCCTTTGGGGTTTTCCTCGCGCCGGCGGCGCTCATCGTGCTCATATGGGGACGTCAACTAATCGCATGGTATCTGATCCGCGCCGGTCTCGCGTGAGGTCGGTGCGGCCGTCCCGGCTCCGCGACCGGATCGCGTGTGCCGTTTTCGCTGCGCTGCAGGCGATGGTACTGCCGGGGTGCACGTCCGACTCGTCTCGCGGGGTACGGGGCGGCGGCCCGTACGCGGCCGAAGCCGCGAAGATGGTCCCGAAAGTCGAGCACGCCGTGGGTCTCCGTTTCAAGCGTCCGCCGACCGTCGAGGCGCGTTCGCGGGCCGAGGTGCGCAGCTTCCTCGAGCGCCAGTTCGGCGATGCGCGCGCGGCGCGCGAGCTCGCCGGAACCGAGGTCGCCTACAAGCTGTTCGGCCTTCTCCCCGATACGCTGGATCTGCGCGCCGAGTTGGAGCGCTTGCTCACGGAGCAGATCGTGGGGTTCTACGACCCGGCGACCAAGGTGCTGTACGTCGTCGATAGCGCACCGGAAGGGCAGGTGAGCACGGTGATCGCCCACGAGCTCGTGCACGCGCTACAGGATCAGTACGTCAACCTCGATTCGATCCAGGCGTTGGAAGGGGAGAACGACCGCCAATCGGCGGCGGAAGCGGTGATCGAAGGGCAGGCCGTGTACGACCAGCTGGTCGCCGCCACCGGGAATCCGGATTTCCTCAGTCTCATTCCGGGTGGATGGGACGCGGTGCGCGAGCAGATCCGGCAGAACCAGGGGTCGATGCCGGCGTTCGCCAACGCACCGATGGTGTTGCAGGAGTCGCTGATCTTCCCGTACCTGAACGGCGCCGAGTTCATGCGGCGCTTCGCCGCGCGCGAGCCGGGTCAGCAGCCGTATGGCGCGCGAATGCCGGTGTCGACGAAGCAGATCCTGCACTCGGAGACGGCCTATTTCGACCATCCCGACCTGCCGCTCCGCATCACATTGCCGCCGCCCGCGGATGCGCGTGTCACGGTGCGCTACTCCAACACGCTCGGCGAGTTCGAGACGCGGCTATTCCTGTACCAATATCTGGGGGACCAGAACGCGGCCGTGCGCGGGGCGGCGGCGTGGGAAGGGGATCGTTACGAAGTCCTGGATCTCTCGCCGAGGGAGCGCGCGCTGGTGTGGGTGACCGTGTGGGATTCGCCGGTCGATGCCGGGCAGTTCCGCGAGCTCGTGCTGCAGGTCGCGAGCCGCCGCGGCCCCGGGCACCCGAACCGCACC
Organism: Gemmatimonadota bacterium; assembly: GCA_003141205.1. GTDB lineage: Bacteria > Gemmatimonadota > Gemmatimonadetes > Gemmatimonadales > Gemmatimonadaceae > FEN-1251. The sequence continues at coordinate 9,428 of PLLD01000184.1, read as the reverse complement.
GTGTCGATCGCGCCCCTCGAAATTCAGGGGCGGCCCGCCATCGTCTATATCGATGCCCCGACCGGCATCTCGCGCTCCGCGTTGATCGGCATATCGCGCTCGGCGCTGCTGGCACCCGGGCGGGTCACGCTCACCGCGGTTCCGTAGGACGCATCGAACGTCGGCTCCGCGAGGAGCCCGAGGTGGAACACCTCGTCCATCGTCTGAACGAAGGTGAAGGCCATGTGCGCGCGGACCTCATCGGGGATGTCGCGCAGGTCCTTCTCGTTCGCCTTCGGCAGGATCACCTCGCGGAGGCCGGCGCGATATGCGGCGAGGACTTTTTCCTTGAGCCCGCCGATCTCGAGCACCTTGCCCCGCAGCGTGACCTCGCCTGTCATCGCGACATCGCGGCGAACCGGACGGCGACTGATCGCGCTCGCGATGGCGAGCGTGACGGCGATGCCGGCGCTTGGGCCGTCCTTGGGAACGGCGCCCGCGGGGAAGTGAATGTGCAGATCGGTCTCGGTGAATTCCTGGGCCTTGATGCCGAGCGTGCCGGCGCACGAGCGCACGTAAGACAGCGCGGCGTCGACCGACTCGCGCATGACATCGCCGAGTTGGCCGGTGACGGTGAGCTTGCCCGTCCCGGGCATCCGGAGGGCTTCGATCGCCATGAGGTCGCCGCCGGTCGATGTCCAGGCGAGCCCGGTGACCGCGCCGATCTCCGGTGCGGTCTCCGCTTCCTCGAGCGAATAGCGGGGCGCGCCCAGGATCTCATCGACCCGCGCGCGATCGATGACCCATGCTCCGCTCGATCCGTCTTCCGCTTTGCGACGCGCCCGCTTGCGCATGATCGCCGCGAGGTTGCGCTCGAATCCGCGAAGGCCCGCCTCGCGCGAATAGCCGCTGGAGATGAATCCGAGGACCTCGTCGGTGAATTGCAGATCGGTCGCCGTGAGGCCGTGCTCCTCCAGGAGCCTCGGGATGAGATACCGCCACGCGATCTCGACCTTCTCCTCGATCGTATACCCGGCGATACGAATCAGCTCCATCCGGTCGCGCAGAGGGGCGGGGATGTCGAAGAGGTTGTTCGCGGTGCATATGAAGAGAATCGACGAGAGGTCGAAGGGCAGGTTGAGGTAGTGATCGACGAACGTGTTGTTCTGCGACGGATCGAGCACCTCCAGCATCGCCGCCGTCGGGTCGCCGGAGGGGCCGCCATGGGTCATCTTGTCGATCTCATCGATCATGAGGACCGGATCGCGCACCTGGACGCGGCGCAGGGCTTGGAGGATGAGACCGGGCATCGATCCCACGTACGTCCGTCGGTGGCCGCGGATCTCCGCTTCGTCACGGACGCCGCCCACGGAGATGCGATAGAATGCGCGCCCGACGGCGGTCGCGATCGCCTCGCCGAGGGAGGTCTTCCCGGTGCCTGGAGGGCCCGCGAAGCAGAGGATCGGTCCATGCGGATCGCCTCCTCGGAGCTTGCGGACGGCGAGATACTCGATGATCCGCTCCTTGGCCTCGCGCAAGCCGTAATGGCGGGCATCCAGCGCGGCCTCGATCTTGTCGAGCTCGATCTCCTCGGCTCCGGACCGGATGTGCCACGGAAGGGCGAGGACCCAGTCGAGGTACGTCCGAATCACCTGATATTCGCTCGACGCGGCGGAGAGCATGCGCATGCGCTCGTTCTCGCGGCGGGCTTCCTGCCCGACCTTCTCGGGCAAGTTGGCCTCGTCGATGCGCTTGAGGACGTCGAGCGCCTCCTTCTCTCCGGGATCGGTCTCGCCGAGCTCCGTCTGGATCGCGCGCAGCTGCTGGCGCAGGTAGAACTCGCGCTGGTGCTGCTCGATCTTGATCTCGGTCTGCTTCTTCACGTCCTCCATGACGCGGGCCCGCCCGACCTCGCGCTCGAGGCGCGTGAGGATGAAGCGCAGGCGCTGCGCGATGTCGAGCCGCTGGAGGACCTCGTCCTTGTCCGAGATCTTGAGGTTCATGTTGGTCGACGCGAGGTCTGCGAAGCGCCCCGGGTCGGAGACGTTCATCTTGAGGATCGCCGGGATTTCGCCCGGGATACGATCGACGAGATCGACGAGCACCTCTGCGGCGGAGGCCACGCGCGCGACGAGGTCCTCGATCTCGAGGATGTCCCCGCTGACCTCACGGGCGGCGGCGACCGCGGCCACCGTGTAGGGCTCGGTCTCGCGAATCTCGGTGATGATGATCCGGCGGAGCCCTTGCAGCGTGATTTGGACGGTATCGCCGGGCAGATTGATCCGCTCGTGTACTCGCGCGGCGACGCCGACCCGTCCAATGAACTGCGCGGACTCGATCGGCTCGTCGTGCTCACCGCCCGCGACGACGAGGGCAACGACGAGGCCCGGCTCCTCGTGCGCGCGGAGGAGGGCCAGGTTCTCCGGGGCACCCATCTGCACGGCAATCGTGCCCAGTGGGTACACGATGGTCGACCGGAGCGCCATCAGCGGAAGTGTTGGCGGGAGCTCCGATGTGAGGATCTCGTCTTTGCGCTGCGGACGAGCCATATGCGGTTGAGATACGAGCGAGGGAGACAAGCGTAACTTGTTCTGCATCATAACAGTTTCTAGGTTACAGGGCTATGTTCGATGAGCTGAGCGAGAAGCTGAGCGCCACCTTCGCCCGCCTGCGCGGGCGTGGGGTGCTGAGCGAGGCCGACATCAAGGACGGGCTGCGAGAAGTGCGCCGCGTCCTGCTCGAGGCAGATGTCAATTTTCAGCTCACGCGCGAATTCCTCGAGCGCGTGGAGCGTGCCGCCACGGGCGTCACCGCGCTTCGCTCGGTTTCGCCGGCGCAGCAGCTCGTCAAGATCGTCCACGATGAGCTCACGACGATGCTGGGCGAGCGGCGCGAGGGGCTGCGACTCAGCTCGGTTCCTCCCACGGTCGTATTGATGGTCGGTTTGCAAGGCTCCGGCAAGACGACCACGGCGGCGAAGCTGGCACGAAAGCTGGTGGCCGATGGGCGGGCCGTGCGCCTGGTCGCGGCGGACGTGTATCGGCCGGCCGCGATCGACCAGCTCGAGACGCTCGGACAGCAGCTGGGGATCCCCGTCTACGCCGACCGCGAGACCACGGATGTCATTCGTATCGCGAAGAAGGGGGTCGACGAGGCGCGCCGGGCGCGGGATCGCGTGGTGTTGATCGATACGGCGGGGCGGTTGCAGATCGACGAGGGGATGATGGATGAGCTTCGGCGTCTCAAGGACGCTCTGCATCCCGACGAGATCCTCCTCGTGGCGGACGGAATGACCGGTCAGGACGCCGTGCGGATTGCGCAGGGGTTCGACGACGCGTTGGGGGTAACGGGGGTGATCCTCACGAAGATGGACGGGGATGCGCGGGGTGGGGCCGCGCTGTCGATCTACGGCGTCACGAAGAAGCCGATCAAGTACATCGGCGTCGGCGAGAAGCTGGATGCGCTCGAAGAGTTTCACCCCGATCGCATGGCGAGCCGCATCCTGCAGATGGGGGACGTGCTGACCCTCGTCGAGAAGGCGCAGGCGGCGTTCGACGAAACGGAAGGGAAGCGGCTCGAGAAGAAGATCAAGAAGGAGGGGATGGATCTCGAGGACTTCCTGAGCGCAATGCGGCAGATGCAGAAGCTCGGCCCGCTCGAAGGGGTCTTGAAGATGCTCCCCGGGATGAACGCGAAATTGCTGCGGCAGGCGAATCTGGATCCCGCGCGCCTCAGGCACATCGAGGCGATCGTTCTGTCGATGACGCCGCAGGAGCGCAAGAATCCGGGGTTGCTCAATGGCTCGCGCCGGTCGCGGGTCGCGAAGGGGTCCGGGCGCTCGATCGCGGAGGTGAACCGCCTCCTCGATCAGTTCCGGGACATGCAGAAGATGATGAAGCGGGTCGGGCAAAGTGGGATGCGGGGCTTGTCGCCGGGTATGTTCGGAGTGCGCTAGCGAGAGAGGAGAGAGGAGAGAGGANNGAGGAGAGAGGAGAGAGGAGAGACTGCTGTATGCCGGGTGCGGTCTGGAGACGCCAGATGCGCGAGGAGCCCGGAAGGGTCACGATCACGCGGCGCGAGCAGGCGCCCACAGGGAGAGAGCAATGGTTCGAATTCGCCTCCGCCGAGCAGGGCGGAAAAATGCACCGATGTACCGGATCATCGTCGCCGAATCGACATCGCCGCGCGATGGCAAGTTCATCGAGAACATCGGGCAGTATGCGCCGCGTGAACCAGGGCCGGAGGGGAAGGGGCGTCTGCGCGTGGACGCCGATCGCGCCAACTATTGGCTCAACGTCGGGGCGCAGCCGAGCGACACGGTTCGGTCGCTGCTGCGGCGCGCTGGCGTCTACAAGGGGCGGCACGAGGTGCGGGTCGCGGCGGCCCGAAAGTCGGGCGCCGTGCCGGTGAAGGAGAGTGCCGACGAGCGATAGCGGCTCGCCGGCCGCGGACGCGTGTGTCATCGTTGCGCGCGTCCGCCGCGCCCACGGGATCCGGGGCGAGCTGGTGGTCGAGTCGATCACGGACGATCCGGAATCCGTCTTTCTGGAAGGGCGCCAGCTCCTCCCCGGTACCGTGACGGGCGCGCGCGTGCCGGACGCTGCTCCGTTGACCGTCCGCCGCGCGACACCGTTCAAGCAGGGATGGATCCTGAGCGTCGACGAGATCGTCGACCGCACGGTCGCGGACACGTGGCGCGACCGCTACCTGTTCCTGCCGTCGGCCGAGCTTGCGGCGCCCACCGGCGATGAGGTGTACTACCACGACCTCGTGGGGATGCGCGTGGAGGGGAACGACGGCGCGGCGATCGGGACGGTGGAGGGATGGTACGACCTGCCTCACGGGCTGATGCTGGACGTGCGGACGGCGGCGGGGAGCGTGATGCTGCCGTACCGGCCGGAGGTCATCGCGCGCGTGGATGTGGCGCGGGGGACGATCGTGGTGGATCCCCCGCCGGGCTTCTTCGACTAGGCCCGCGTGCTGCGCATCACGGTCGTCACGATTTTTCCGGAGTTTTTTCGTGGCCCACTCTCGTTGAGTATTCCCGCGCGGGCGGCGGCCGCCGGCGCGGTCACGTATCGGGTCGCGGATCTCCGGGATTACACGCACGACCGGCATCGGTCGGTCGATGATTCTCCGTATGGTGGCGGGGCGGGGATGGTGATGGCCGCGCCCCCCTATTTCGAGGCGGTCGAAGCGCTGGGGTCGGGCCCCCCGATCGTGCTCCTGTCGGCGCGCGGGCCGCTGGTGACGCAAGCGGACGTTGCGCGGTACGCGGCCGGGCCGGAGCTCACGCTGCTCTGCGGCCATTACAAGGACGTGGATCAGCGGGTGGCCGAGCATCTCGCGACGGAAGAGCGCTCGGTCGGTGATTTTGTGTTGAGCGGGGGGGAGCCGGCGGCGCTCGCGATCGTGGACGCGACGGTCCGGCTGCTGCCGGGGGCCCTGTCCGACCCGGCGAGCGCGCACACCGATTCGTTCTACGAAGAACCTGGCCGGATGAGCGCGCCGAGCTATACGCGGCCGCCCGAGTTTCGGGGGCACGTGGTGCCGGAGGTGTTGTTGTCGGGGGATCACGCACGGATCGCGGCGTGGCGGCGGGAGGAGGGGGAGCGGCTCACGCGGGCGAAGCTGGGAGCCCAACGGTTGGCATCCGACGACTCCCGGCGCTAATTTCTGCGGTCTGTCCCGTCCCCACGATCACATGTACGAACACCCGTACAGGCGAGCAGCTTCGCCGCGAGCGGCATATGCACGAATTCATTGAAACCCAGAAGGAATGGCTGCGCAGCGATCTTCCGCCGTTCCGGGCTGGGGATTCGGTTCGCGTGAATGTGCGCGTCCGTGAGGGAGAGAAGGAGCGGCTCCAGGCGTTCGAAGGGGTGTGCATCGCGCGGCGCGGCAGTGGCGTCAGCGCGACCTTTACCGTGCGCAAGATTTCGAGCGGCGTGGGGGTCGAGCGGATCTTTCCGCTCCACAGCCCCATGATCGGCGACATCACCGTCGTGCGGCGCGGGCAGGTGCGGCGGGCGAAACTGTACTATCTACGCCACCTGACGGGGAAGGCCACACGGATTCGCGAGAAAAAGGTGAAGGTGAACAGCCCGCCGGCAGCGGGCGCCGCCTCCGAGTAGTCCGGACACGCGTAGGCCGGAGAGACGGCGGGCGGCATGAGACGCAAGGCGCGGCGCCGCTGGAGCGACATTGAGCGCGAGCTGCGTGCTCAGCACGGACCGCTGCTCGCCGGGATAGACGAAGTCGGACGGGGCCCCCTTGCGGGCCCTGTCGTCGCATGTGCCGTGATCATGCCGGCGGGGGAGCGGGCCATCCCGGGCGTGGCCGATTCGAAGCAACTGGACTCAGCCGACCGCGAGCGGCTCGCGCCACGCATTCGGGAGCGGGCGCTCGGTGTTGGATTAGGCGCGGCCTCGGTGCGCATAATCGAGCGCCTCAACATCTATCACGCGACGGTGTTGGCGATGCGGCGCGCGCTTGCGCAGCTGCCCCTCGAGCCGCACCACGTCGTCGTCGACGGCAACCCCGTCCGCACGCTCGGTGTGCCGCACTCGGCGGTCGTCGGAGGGGACGCGCGCTGCTATACGGTGGCGTGTGCGTCGATCGTGGCGAAGGTGACGCGGGACCGGCTCATGCGTGCCTTGGGGCTTCGCTATCCCGCGTACCGGTGGGTGCAGAACGTCGGATATGCGACCGAGGCTCATATCGGGGGGCTGGAGAGGGCGGGTCCGACGCCGCACCACCGGCGGACGTTTTTTCGGGTCGCCCAGACGACTCTCGTCCTGTCCGAGCTGGCCGCCCAGAATTGTGATGTAGATCACAAAGTGATATAAATCACAGACTTACGCGCTTGACGCGCGGCATGAAATACGCGTATGTTCGTGCCAGTGAAGCATCGCGATGAGACAACTGGACCGAACTTCGGGGGAGTGACAATGCAAGTATCCGTGAAACACTGGATCGCTCTGGGAGCACTCGCGCCTATGGTTGCGTGCGTGCATCCCGGGCAATACAGGAAGGACCTGGCCGATACGCGTGGTCAGATCGCACAGGAGAAGAGCGACCGGACGGCGGCCGACGACGCGCAGAACACGCAGATCGCGGGCGTCAGCAAGGACGTTCAGGGGCTCAAGAGCGATCTCGATGCGATGAAGACGGAGTTCGACGCGAAGATCACGCAGGTCGCGCAGGGCATGCGCTTCGACATGCCGGTGACCTTTGGGTACAATGACGCGACCGTCAGCGATGGCGACCATGGCGCGCTCGACAAGTTCTCCAGCGTCGCGAAGAAGTACTACGGTGCGTCGAAGATCACGGTCGAGGGATTTGCTGATCCCTCCGGCGGGAAGCAGTACAACCTCGCGCTGTCGCAGCGCCGCGCGGACGCCGTCCGCGCCTATCTCGGGCAGCAGGGGATGGACATCGCGACGATCAAGGCAGTTGGGTACGGCAAGACGCGGCTCGTGAACCCTGGTGCTGCGAAAGACTCGCCGGGTGCGCAGGACAATCGCCGAGTGGTGTTCGTGATCGAGACGAAGACCGACTCCGACATGGCGCCGGCTGGTAAGACGNNCGTAGTTCTCGGTCCGGCCGACGCTAGTCGTCGCGCCGGGGCCGAGCTTTTCTGGAATGGGTGCCCGGGTTGGCGTGCTTCGCTGACCCGGGCACGGTTGTTTCCGGGACCGGCAAAGCGACGGGACGGATCGCGGCGCCGGCGGGGAGCCAGAGTGTGAAGGCGGATCCGGTGCCCTGCACGCTGTCGACCGTGATATCGCCGCCCATGAGACGGGCGTAGCGGCGGCTAATCGTGAGGCCGAGGCCACTCCCGCCGTGCGTGCGGGTGTGGCTCATGTCGACCTGCACGAAGGGCTCGAACACCGCGTCGAGCTGCGCGTGGGCGATCCCGATCCCACTGTCGCGGATAGTGATGATGGTCCACGGGTTGGCGGCGGACGGTGCGTCATCGGCGTCAGCGCTCCTCGACTCGGCGCTCAGGGTGATGTGTCCGCCGGTCAGGGTGAACTTGATGGCGTTGGCGAGGAGGTTGAGGACGATTTGGCGAACCCGGGCTGGGTCCCCGACGTAGTGGAGGTCGGGGCGGAAGCGATCCTGCGTGAGGGACACACCGCGGCGCTCGGCCTCCGGCATCGCAAGGGTGATCGCCGTCTGCAGGGGGTCGCCGACATCGGCGTCCAAACGGGTGACTTCCATCTCGCCGGAGCCGGCCCAGGCGAGGTCGAGAATCGTGCTGACGATCTCCGTGAGCTGGATGGCGCAGGCCCGTACGCGTGCGAGGTGACTGCGCTGCTGATCGTTCAAGCCGCCTGAGGTGCCGGCTTCGAGCAGGTCGACATAGCCGAGGACTGCGTTGATCGGGGTCCGGATCTCGTGGCTCATCGTGGAGAGGAACTGCGTCTTCGCACGATTTGCGAGCTCAGCCGTGGCGAGCGCTCGAGCGGCGGTTGCGCGGGCCCTCTCCATGCCGGTGGTGGCTCGAGCGGACTCTTCCTTGAGACGTACATTTTCCTCACGCAGGGAATCGAGGTCAGTCGGGGGCGGGCGTGCGCCCGCGTCGTCCCTCCTCGAGGACGGGGGGATCCCTGTGTCCAGCTCCTGGATTTCGTGGCGTACGGAACGATCGTTCATGCCGTGGTCCAATGCGTAAGAATCGTGCGGCCTTGGGAACACGTGATTTTTGTGATGCAAGAGCGGCACCGTTGCGATTAACTTGACGGCCGAGGAACGTTTAGCGCCTGTAGCTCAACTGGTAGAGCAAGCGGCTTTTAACCGCTAGGTCGTGGGTTCGAGTCCCACCGGGCGCATGCATGGAAGCCACAACCGGGAGCGAGACGGCACTACCACCTGAGACGATCGAGGGGTGGTACGCGCTGCATCAGGTGTGGAGGGTGTCGCGCCGAGAGTACCGCCGGATGGTGGAGGAGGCGCGGGACCGGCAGGCGATCCGTGCCGGGATGGTGTCGGCATTGGATGAGGTGTTGGCGCCGGCGTCGGGCGGGTGGAGTGTCCCTGTGGCGCTGACGGGGTCTGTGGCGGACGTGATGGTGGTCCATTTTCGCGCGACGCTGGATGAGCTTGCCGACGCGCAGCGGCGGCTGGCGCGTGCGCGCCTGAGTGACTGCCTCGAGCCGGTGTACTCGTTCCTGAGCGTGACCGAGGCGGGACTGTATCACTTGACCGCGGCAGTGGCGCGGGAGCGTGTGGCGGCGGGCGGCTCGATGGGGGATGCGGAGTACGTGCGGGTATTGGCCGAGCGGGCGGCGGTGGAGCGGGAGAGCCCGCATGTGGTGCGGCGGCTGTATCCGTCGCTGCCGGGGGAGATGCCGTACGTGTGCTTCTATCCGATGTCGAAGCGGCGGTCGGTGGGGCAGAACTGGTACGCGTTGACGTTGGAGGAGCGGAGCCGGCTCATGCAG
>PLLD01000238.1 GCA_003141205.1 Gemmatimonadota bacterium | reverse complement strand
GTGCATTGACATACCAGTAAGCTAGTCGATCTGAGCCGGTATGGCAACCTATAGGTTGCCGGCAACCGCCAGGTTGACATAGCAGAGCGGCCCCCGCCGGGCACGTGTGATCGCTCTGGCGCGTGATGTTGGATTCCGAGACGCTGGGGGCCGCAGCATTCGCGATGAAGCCAGCGCGGAGCGAGTTCCCGGCCCACCTACCGCACGATGATCGGAGCCGGATGCTGAACCGTGCCGTCCGCTGTTCGATACGCAGCGTCGATCGAGTCCTTGTCCCACGCGGCAAACACCACACGATCATGCCCTGCCGCGAAGGTCGACAGGTCGGCTGCGGACAGCGCGGGCACCTTGAGGGGGCGCTCCCCGCCGGCCGGATCGGCGCGAAAGGGATGCGTGTGCCAGCTGCCCACGAAGTGCTTTACGTGCGTGCAGTCACCGGTCACGGCGAACTGTAGCTGCTGCAGATTCCGTGCGTGGACCCAGGTGGTCACCCACACCGTGTCCCCGGACGCATGGCCCACCAGACACCCCATGTACTCGAGCTGCGTCGGGTGACCGGTCCCGAGCATCTGCGTCAGCGTGTTGACGGACCGGAGCTCGTCCCAGTGTTGGTTGTAGCGTACGAAGATGGCGTTGATCGAGTCGCGTACGGCGGGCGCCACGACGATCGTGGCCGCCGGCGGTTCCGCCGCCTGGCCGCGCGCGGTGCCCATGAAAGCAGGCGCGCTCGCCACCACCGACGCGATGAGAGCCCCCTGCGCGACGGCACGCCGTACACTACCCGTCACCACCGGCTCTATCCGAGGCGCTCGCGGTAGAACGCCGACTGGCCGAAATTCTCCTCGACCTCGAGCTCGATCGACGTGAGCCGAGTCACCGCCGTCCCCACCTCGGCCTTCACCTGCCCAGCGAGATACTCGGCCAGCATCTCGACCGTCGTGTTCGGGATCGGGAGCACCGCGCAATCCCCGCGCGGGAAGACATATCGGGGCACCCCGTCCATGGCCACCGAAATCCGCCCATCCTCTTCGCGGATCGTGAGCCGAGGATTGGACTGCGGGAGCAGGACACGGTGGTCGATCGCGTCGCACACCTGTTTCATGATGCGCTTGAGCGTGGTGAAGTCGAAGACGAACCAGCTCTCCGGGTCCAGTGTCCCCTCGAGCGCGACCCCCACCCGGTAGTTGTGGCCGTGCAGAGCCTCACACCGGTGACCGGCAAAGGTGATGAAATGCGCGGAGGCGAAGACACAATAGTCCTTCGTGACATGGATCCTGAACTCCCCCTTGTGCTCCGCGGCCATGCCAGAAATGTGCGCGGGCCACCTGGTTACGCCAATGGGCCGGCGGGGGCGCCCGCGGGCGACCGCCTGTCACGTCTCTCGACCGTCAGGTCTCTCGACCGTCAGGTCTCTCGACCGTCAGGTCTCTCGACCGTCAGGTCTCTCGACCGTCAGGTCTCTCGACCGTCAGGCGCGCTTCCAGCCTCCCGTGAGGAGAGCGGCGAAGATCGTGGCGGCGGTGAGGTCGGCCGTCGTCCCCGGATTCCGGCCATTCGTCGCATCGCGCAGCTCGGCATCGAACGTCGCCAGGGCGTCGCGTCCCGCGTCGGTGCGCACGCCGCCGAGGGCGACGACACGCATCGCCTGACGCGAGACGGAGCCCGCGACCGCCGGTCCGAGCTTGCGCTGGATCAGGGTGTCCGGCGCCGCGGCGAGGAGGGTCAGAAAGGTCTCGACGGCCGCGAACTCCCAATGCAATCCGTCGCGGCGCGCGCGTTCGAGGGTCGGGACGCCCAGATCGAACACCGCCGCGAAGTTGGTCGCGTATTCCCGGGCGACCGCATCGCGGGCTTGGGCCAGCGTCATCACGCTGCGCAACGTCGCGGTCGGAGGCTCGGGGGCGTTCACGTCGTGCTCTCCCGTGCGCCCGAGCCCGCCGGGTTGGGCGAGCCGAATCGCCGCGTACACATCGCGCGTGTCGGCGACAGTCGTCGCCTCCAACACATCCGTCACCCCTTGTCGGAGCGACGCGTGCGTCAGAGCGTGCGCGTCCCCCTGCATCAGGGCTGCGCGCGCGATCGGCGTAAAGAGCAGGACGATCCCGAGATTCGTGTTGGCTTTCGTCCACCGCGTCGTCGCCTCGATGGCGGCGAGCACCGTCGGTCCCACGGCCTGCTCCCCGGCGCGCGCCAGGGCGGGGCCGATTGCTGCGGCGCTCGCGAGGAAGTCCTCATAGCGGGTGTCGTGAAAGTGGCGGCCGGGGGCCACGTTCCCGGGCTTGACCGCGCTCACCTCGAGCAGGCAGGCCAGCTCCGCCGCGGTCGCCACGAAATCTGGAGCGAGGGTCACGGACGCCGGCCGACGACGTGGTCCACGATCGCGCCCGCGATATCGACGCCGGTGGCCCGCTGCATCCCCTCCCACCCCGGAATCCCGTTGACCTCGAGGGCGTAGACGGTGCCGTCCCGTGCTGGGAGGAGATCCACGCCCGCGTATTCGGCGTCGACCGCGCGCGCCGCGCGAATGGCCATGGCGGACACCTCGCGGGATAACTCGATCGCACGCACGGTCCCGCCGCGGGAGAAGTTCGTGCGCCACACGGGGCCGTTGGGCTGGGCGCCGCGCTCGATGGCGCCGACGACGCGATCTCCCACGACGAACGCCCGGATGTCGCGTCCGCCGTGATCGATCGTGCGCTGGAGGTAATAGATGCCGCGCACGACGTCGATCGCGCGAAAGACACGGTACGCCATCTCCTCGTCGGTGACGCGCACCATCCCCAGCCCCATCGACCCAAAGAGCGGCTTCACGATGACGTCGCCCAGCGTGCGGAACGCCGCCATGGCGTCATCGCTGCGCTCGCAGACGACGGTCTCCGGAGTGGCCAGCCCTGCACGCTGGAGCAGCGTGGAGGTGTAGAACTTGTCGACCGTGCGCTCGATGGCGCGGGCCGAGTTGACGACGCGGACGCCCGAGTCTTCGATGGCGTGGAGCGCGTCGACGCGGTAGATGATCTGCTCGAGGGAGCCGCTCGGGATAATGCGCGCGAGGACGGTATCGGCGTCGAGGGGGAAGGGCGGAGCGGTCGTGCCGAGCCGCGCGACGAGGGATTCGTAGGGGCGCAGGGTCGCCCGGCACCCGCGCGCTTCGATCGCGCGGGTGAGCTCGGCCGTGTGCCACCCTTCCCGTGCGGCGAGGACGACGACGTGCATGCGGTAATCTATGAACGTGGCTAAACTCTGTGGGATGCAGCGCGTCGCCCTCCGGGTCAGCACGGCGATCGGAGCAACCGCTCTCATAGCCTGCGCCGGCGCGCACGTGGCGTCGGCGCCGACGCCCGAGCACGCGATCGGCGCGTCCACTCGGCAATTGATCGTCGTCGTCACGAGTGACTGGGATGCCGTCAACGGGACCCTGTACCGGTTCCAGCGCGCCGCGGGCAGACCGTGGCAGAGTGTCGGGCAGCCGTACGCTATCGTTGTCGGCAAGACGGGGATCGGCTGGGGCGTCGGCGTCGCAGACTGGCGTACCGAGGCGACGGCGGGTGAGCCCGTGAAACGGGAGGGGGACGGGCGAGCGCCCGCGGGGATATTTCGCCTCGGGACCGCGTTCGGCTTCGCGCCCGCCGACTCTCTCTCCGCCCTGCGGCTCCCGTACCTCGCCCTGACCGGCAGCACCGAGTGCGTCGACGACACGCGCTCCTCTCACTACAACACGCTCGTCGATCGCGGCGCCTTTGCCGCGCCCGATTGGTCCAGTGCCGAGCACATGCGCGGCATCAAGGAGTATCAGCTTGGGATCGTGGTCGAGCACAACGCCGATCCGCCTGTGCCGGGGCGCGGGTCCTGCATCTTCGTCCATATCTGGGACGGACCCGATGTCGGGACCGCGGGCTGCACGGCGATGCCATCAGGGAATCTGACGGAGCTGGTGGGATGGCTCGACCCGGCGGACGAGCCTCTCCTCGTGCAGCTACCGCAGTCGGAATACCGACGTCACGAGGAGCTCTGGGCCCTACCGGCCGTCCCTGGCCCGTAGCCGGCCTACCCCAATAACGACGCCGCGAGCACCTCGGGGTTCAGCTTACCGCCGCGGAATGTCCGACCGCTCGAGACGCTCGTGAGCCACACCTCCGCGGGACTGAACAACAGCGGATCGATCTTGTAGAAGTCGCCGTCGTACCGCTTGAAGATGTCGTAGAACGGCGTCCCGTAATCCGCCGACGCGGTGGCCGGCAGCTTCGCCGCCAGCGCTTCGAGCTCCGCATCCTCCCCCACGACGAGGTAACGGGCCTGCCCCCCGTACAATATGCAGTCATTGGTCCGGCCGATCGCGCGCAGGTCGTTCTTCGCTACCGGCGGCACCGGCGCCGTGCCGATCCCACTCACGACCCGGTTCACGTCGAAGCCCAGCGTCTCCATCTTGTGCAGTCCCGTCTCCAGCACCCGCGCGGAGACCTGCACTCCTCCCGCCATGCTCGCCGTCGGCGCGACGACAAAGGTCAGGCGCGCCGCGTCGAGCTTGGCCTTGGTCGCCACCCACGCGGCCACGTCCTCCGTCGGCAGCGTCCGCGTCTCGAGCACCAACACCCCCGACGAGGCCGTTTCCTGGTACCCCAATTGCGCATACAGCTCCGTCTCGACCCGTGCGTGCGCACGCAGCGGCCCGGACCCCATCGCGAAATAATCGCCGACCTTGATCGCCCACCCGGCGTACTGCGATGCCATGCACGACACGGCGGGGTGATCGGTCCACACCAGCACCCCCGGGTACAGCTCGGGGCCGACCTGCACCGGCTGGTAGCTCACGTGCCCCAGCCCGCCCATGCAGATCTCCGAGAGCGCGAGCCCCGCGCCCAACCCTCCCGGCGACTCGATCCCGGCGTCGATGACCCGCGCGCCATTGCCCAGCGTCCGAACCCCTACGCGCAGCTCGGTCGCGCGCGCGGCCATGGCATCCACTATCGCCTGTCCGCGGTCGTTCAACGTTGGTGCCACAGTCGTCGTCATGCCTCGGCCCAGGTGAGGAGTTCGCCTTTTCCCAATTCGGAGATGTCGCCGCAGTACCGTTTCCAGCGCCCCGCGACAAACCGGTCGGCGACGGGGATCGAGTAGGCACGGCGGAGATACCCAAACAGCACGCGGAGCACCGTCGGCCTGTATACGCAGGCGAACCGGTACGTCGGCGGCACGGCGGTCGAACCCAGCACCACGATCGACCCGCGCTTGTTCCCCGTGCCGGCGTCGGCGCCCACCCGACCGAACACGACGAGGGTTCCCGCGATCAAACCGCGCGCGGCGCTGTCTCCGACGTCCCCGCGCACCACGATCAGCCCGCGCCGCGCGTACGCGCCCGCTTCGGCGCCCACGCTCCCCGTCACGACGATCTCGCCGCCCAGCATTCCGCGCGAGGCTCCGGGCAGAGCCGCGCCCAAACGCATCCCCGCGCTCCCCCCGATACGGAGCGAGCCGCCGCGCATCGCGACCCCCGCGCCGTCGCCGACCGACCCGGTCACGTCGAGCACTCCGCTCGCCATCCCCGCGCCGACTCCCTCCGCCCGCGCGAGATCGCCCTCGAATCGGAGGTGGGCCGAGAGCTCCCCTTGAATCGCGGCGATGTCGCCGAGCGGAACGGAGCGGCGCCCCATCCAGACCGGCAGCTTCGCGATCTCCGCGTTCGACAGCGTCAGGAGCCGATCGGGGGTGATCCCGTCGAGCTCCAGCCCCTCGCCGCCGGAGGGAAGCGTGTCGAAGGTGATCGTGATCCGGTCTGTCATGCCGTAGGCTGTCCCATGATCTGCCGGAGATAGAAATGGTGCGGCCCGAGCTTGCCGCCGTAGTTCCCGGCCGTGATCCGGATCACGCCGAGCCGACAGGCGGCGTCGATTCCCGCGCGCATCGCCGCACTGATCGAGGGCGCGTCGAGTCCGTCGAGGACGATCTCCTGGACGCTGTTCACGCCATCGGGCAGATCGGACGTCGTGATCGGGCGCAGCGTCGGAGCGTAGGCGTCGTTCGTCGAGGCGATCATCGTCTTGTAGCGCTTGGCGCCGACTTTGCTGCCGCTCCGCACGATCCCCCCGGGAAAGGGAAGGATCACACCCGGCATCCCCGCCATCGCCTCGACCGCCGCTTCCGCCGCGGCGAGCGCGACCTCCGCGGTCTCCGCCAGGATGAGGAAATTCCCCCCGCCGATCCCTTTCACCTTCCCCATGTCTTCCTGGATCAGGAACTCCCCCTCCATCACGGGGATCCGCCAGTACCGGGTCCCGCCGAAAACCTTGGAGGACTGATACCCGTCGCCGAACACGCGGAGCGCCTTCCCGACCGGCATCCGCTCCGGCGCATCGGGGAGCCCATCGAAGCACGCGGTCGTCGGACAGGTGAGGATCGTCTGCCCCACTCGCTCGATCAACCGCTGCTGCAGACTCGCCGAATCGGGAGTGAAGAAGAGCACGCTCACACCGGGGCGGCCATCGGGGGTGTCCTCGGGACCGAGCTCGCGCTCGATCGCCGCCTCGCACTTGCATCCGATCACCGAGGTCGCGAAGCCCGTCATCGTGTGCGCCGCGATCCGCGCCCACCGCGCGTTCACCGCCGTCAGGATGATGCGGGCTCCCCGCATCGGAAACGCCTCGGCGAAGGTGTCATCGATCGAGACGCCGCGGATGACGAGTGGATCAGCCATGCGACGAACCCATCATGCCGAACCCATCATGCCGAACCCATCATACGGCGTAGTTCTCGAATGCGACCGTCAGGTATCGGTCGAAGAAATCCTTGACGTCGCGCTCGATCAGCGTGTCGTACCCGGGGCGTACGCCGTGGCGCTGTCCGGTCGGCGCTCGGCGCAGCTGCCCCTCCTCGACGACCAGCGTTCCGCCCTTCACGACGTATCGCGGTGTCGCGAACATCTTCGTGCGGTCCGCGTCGGTCGTATACACCGTGATGTCCGCATCGGCGCCGACACCGAGGTGTCCCTTCTGCGTGAGACCGAGGATGCGCGCGGGCCCGGCGCGCGTGATGATCGCGATCTCGCCCAGCGTGTACTCGCGCGCGATCCCGTCGGCCAGCGCGCTGCCGACGAGGAATTTCTGATTGATCGCCTTGAGCTTCTCATCGCGGTACGCCCGGTCCATCAGCAGATGAATGAGCTCCGGATAGCTCTGGAACGTCGCGCCGTTCGGATGGTCGGTCGAGAGCACGACGCGCCAGGGGTCGGGGGAGAGCAGGAAGAGCTCGAGCCCGACGACCCACTGCAGCGCGTTCACCGCCGACTTGTCCTTGTAATTGAACGGGACGATCCCGCACCCGGTCTCGAGCTCGATGTCCACGTTCACCCACTTCCCGCCGTTGCTCGTATGCAGCAGGTACTCGAGCGCGCCATCGGCGGTGATCGTGCAGGCCGGCCCGAACATCACCTGGCCCACGTCGCAGGTCGTCTCCGGGTGCTGCGCCAGGTACTCAGCGATCTGCTTGGCCCCGGACGCCCAGCTCTTACCGCGCTCGCCGGCGTAGCTGTGGAACTGCACATGCGTGAAATGGGCGCGCTGACCCGCCACCGTCCGCATGCTGTCCAGCGTCGTCGCGACGTTCCCGGGGATCCCGAGATTGTTGCAATGGATGTGCACGGGGTGCGGCAGCTTGAGGGCGTTGGCCGCGGTGGTGAGCGCTTCGAGGATCGCGCGCGGCGTCACCTTCGCCTCGCCACCGACCGGATCGTCCAGCGTCTTCACCTCGCGCACGTTCTCCTTCCACAGCTCGACGCCCCCCGGGTTCACGATCTTCACCGCATAGCCGCGCGTGGCGCCGAGCATCCACGCGACGTAGTCCTGGATGCGATCGGTCGCGCCGGCGGCGAGCTGACGCAGCAGATAGGCGTCGTTCCCCAGCAGGATGAAGCAGCCGGCATCCACGATCGGTGTGTCGTCGAGCTGGGCGTGCGTGTCGCGCGCCGTAATCGGCGCGACGGCCGCATCGAAGACCGTCGTATACCCCAGGCCGGCGTAGCGGTAGCCGGTCGTGAAGACGCTGGGAACGGTCCCGCCCGACCCGGAGCGCGGGATCACGAGCTCGCCGTCCTCGTCGAGTGCGAGGTCGGGGGCGCGCGCGGGGTCCGCGTCGTGCTGCTCCGGAACCAGCCGCCGTGCCGTGTTCACACTCGACGCCGCGACGTGCGCGTGGATGTCGATCCCGCCCGGCATGACGACCATCCCGGTCGCGTCGAGCTTCGGGGCGTTCTTCGGCAGCGTCGCCACGATCGTCCCGTCCTGGATGCAGATGTCGCGGACCGCGCCATCGACGCCGTTGGCGGGGTCGTACACGGTGCCGCCCGCAATGCGCAGCGTCGTCATGCGAGCGCCCTCATGAAAGCGGCATCATGCGAGCGGCATCATGAAAGCGGCATCATGCGGCCCGTGCCTCCGCCGCGATCGCCGCGGCCAACGCCCGGAGCACGAGTACCGTGTCATTCGGCGGTGCGAGCGCCGGCCGCAAGGGAAGCGGGATGTCGTCGAGACGGAAGGCCGTCCCCCCTTCGTGGATTCCGGCGACGCCGGTATCGATCGCCACCGCGGTCGGTATCGGGCTCTCGGAGGCGCGCGGGCCGATTGCGACGCACGGGATTTTGCCGAGGGGCCCGCGCAGCGCGGGCGGCACGGAGTGCGCCGATCCGACGAGCAACGCGACATCGATCGCACCCCCTGCGAGGAGTTGCGCGGCGCCGGCATTCGGGCGGTAGCGGGGCACACCGCGCGCGAAATCGACCGCCATGGGATAGCCCGTCTGCGCTGTCAGCATCGCGTCCGCCCCGGATCGGTTCCCTCCGGCGCGCAGGGTGCTGAGCGCGCACCGCGTGGGGCCGTTGAGGGCCTCCGCGAGCGACAGCAGCCCGTCGCTCCGTCTGACGTCGCGCCCCTCCGACGCCTCGGCGTCCGCCACGATGGCGACGTAGTGCCCCGCGCGCAGCCGATCGGCGAGCGCACTCGTCCGCGCGTCCAGCGTGTCGGCTCCGGGGCTCGGGAGCGCGCGACCCAGCAGCGCCGCGCGAATGAGCGCGAGGGCGGTGATTTCATCCGCGGGGGCGACGGTCACCCGGACATCCGCATCGGCGGGTCCACGATCCGTCCCGATATCAACGGCGATCACCGTTCGGCCCGCGCGCCCCTTCGGGAGATACAGTCCGGCCGGTTCCGGCGCGTAGCGCGATGTATAGCGCGGGTATCGCGTGGCGGGGTCGGTTCCCCAGAAGAGCACGATGTCCGCGCGGTTGCGGATCTCGCCGAGGGATGCGCTGGCCCGGCCGCGTCGCTGGGCGGCGAGGATACCCGCGCTCGCCGTCGTGCCGGTCAGGGTGTCGAGTAGCGCGTGCAGCATGTCGGCGACCGCGATGGCCGCGCGCTGGCTCTCGCACGAGAGATCCGCGGCCAGATACACCAGGGGCCGGCTCGCGGACCGGAGCCGCGCCGCGGCTGCGGCGATCGCGCTCGCGAGATCGGCATCGCGCGGGCCGTCCCCGGAACGGATGCGCGCGGGAATCGTCCCCTTGCCGAACCAGTCCACGCCGAGCGGACAGGCGTTCCGTGCCTCGACGATCTGGCCGCCGCGGGTTACGACGGCGATGTCGTCGCAGGCGCAGCCGCAGCCCAGGCAGGTCGTGTGCTCGATCGTGCCGTCCGCCATCGCTTACTTGTCCACCAGCTGCTTCATATTCGAGGGATACCGCTCTCCCGCCGCGACGTCGCGCGGCGCGATCGCGTCGATCTGGCGCATGTCCGCGTCCGTCAACTGAACGTCGAGCGCGCCGACGTTCTCCTCGAGGTAGTGCCGTCGCTTGGTCCCGGGAATCGGGATGATGTCCTTCCCGCGCGCCAACAGCCACGCGAGCGCGAGTTGCGAGGGCGTGCAGTGCTTCAGCCGCGCGAGCTCCTGGATGTGCGCCACGAGATCGAGATTCCGGCCGAAGTTCTCCCCCTGAAAGCGGGGAGAGGAGCGCCGGTAATCATCCGGCGCGAGATCGTCGATCGTCTTGAACGCGCCCGTGAGGAATCCTCGGCCCAGCGGACTGTAGGCGACGAAGGCGATCCCAAGCTCGCGACAGAGGGGCAGGGTGGCATCCTCGGGGTCGCGGCTCCAGAGCGAATACTCGGTCTGGAGCGCGGCAATCGGATGCACGGCGTGCGCCCGCCGAATCGTGTCGACGCTCGCTTCCGAGAGTCCGATGGCGCGGATCTTCCCTTCCCGGACCAGCGCGGCCATTGCGCCCACCGTCTCTTCGATCGGCACCTTGGGATCCACCCGGTGCTGGTAATACAGGTCGATGGTATCGACGCCCAGCCGCTTGAGGGAGCCTTCGCAGGAGGATCGCACGTAGGCGGGGCTGCCGTCGACGCCGCGCCGCGCCGGGTCCGCGGGGTCGCGGACGATCCCGAACTTCGTTGCGAGCACGACCGTGGCGCGGTGCCCGCCCTGCCGGACCGCGCGCCCCACGAGCTGCTCGTTTGTATGCGGCCCATACATGTCCGCCGTATCGAGCAGCGTGACGCCCAACTCGAGGGCGCGGTGAATCGTGGCGATCGATTCCGCGTCGTCCCGGGTGCCGTAGAAATCCGACATCCCCATGCACCCGAGACCCAGCGCGGACACCCGAATCCCGCTTCCCCCCCCCAAGGCGCGCTGCTGCATCTCCTCCGTCCTCCGCGATCTCGGTGATGGGCGTTCGGCATGCACAATATAAGAAACCGGCCGCACGGTGGAGCGAAGGGGAATGCGGAACCCCAAGTTCCCCGGGTGGAGCGAGGCCGTGGCGCTACACGCGCCGGGCTCGCGCGATGAGGCGCTCGAGACACGCGGCTCCGGTGCGTCCCTCCGCAAAGACCGTGCAAATCGGACGGCCCGCGAGGATGACCGATCCCGGCGGGGGGATGTCCCGCACCGACTGGTCCGCCAGCCATCGGGTCGTATCGCGCATTTTCCGCGTGCGTCGTGCATATACGAGAGCTTTGCCGACAGCGCCCCCGGCGTGGCGTCCCCGCCCCCCTGCGAGGCGCTCCCGCACGAGATCGAACTCCGGGAGCTTCCCCCGCATCGCCTGCACGTGCGTGGCGAAGATCGAGATCCCATACGCACGCTCGGCCAGCTCCATCGAGCCCGTCGGTCGCGGATTCACCTCGACCGGGTACGGCACGCCGCCGCGGGCGATGAAGTCGATGCCATTCACGCCGACGAGCCCGAAGGCCCGCGTGACCGCGACGGCCAGCTCCGTCGCGCGCGCGAGGATCTCGCCGTCGCGCGGCAGCATTGCGTCCCCGGGCGGAACGAGAACGCTCCCCGAGTAGCGGAACCCGGTCGCGCCCAGGCTGCGATTGCCCACGAGCTGCCGCGAGAGCGCCAGTGGGACGACATCGCGGCCATCCGCGACGAAGGCGATCGATCCGGGGACCCCGCGCATTCTCTCCTGCAGCACGAAGCCCCGGGGAACCCGCTCCCCGGGATGCCAGACGACGACCCCCTGACCGCCGCCGGATGCCTTTGGCTTGAGGAGCCACTCCTGCGCGGCGCCGGGCATGGTACTCCGCGCGCCCGGCGCCGTGGCCCGCACCGCGGGGACGGCAAAGCCCAGCCGGGCCAACAGCTTGGCCAGGCGGAGCGGGTTGCGCACCCGGCGAATGACCGCGGGCG
The DNA here is from genome assembly GCA_003141205.1 of Gemmatimonadota bacterium. Taxonomy (GTDB): domain Bacteria; phylum Gemmatimonadota; class Gemmatimonadetes; order Gemmatimonadales; family Gemmatimonadaceae; genus FEN-1251. The sequence continues at coordinate 975 of PLLD01000238.1, read as the reverse complement.
TATTCCCCCACAGCGTCCGCTTGTGCCCCGAGGGGGCCCCACGCAGTGCCCGGCGCGATCGCAGGAGCTCCGCGATGGCGGCCGGATCGTTCTCGAAATTCGACGTGTAGATCACCGTGTCGCACGGGGCGTCGCGCGCGAGGCGCGCCGCATCCCGCGCGGAGTACGGGTGGCACCGAACGGCCGCGACGGCGACGGCGCGGAGATCGAGATCCGAAAAGCCATCCACCCCGATCACGCCGTATCCGGCACGCGCCGCAGACTCGGCCAGAGCGCGCACGCTCACGCCGGCGACCAGGATCTGTCTCACACCCGCCTCATGCCGCCTTCATGCCAGCCCGAGACGACGGCGGGCCGCAGCAGGCGAAATCACGTACAGGTGGTCGAGAACGGTGCCGCGCGCCCGGCGGATCGCGAGGGTGTCGACGAGGGACGCGTGCCCCCCGCCCGCGAGGCCATCCGCCAGGAGCGCGGCGCCCTGCGCGGCGTGCTTCGCCACGCGGGCAAACCCGTCGAGCCGGCGGACGGGGGTTGCACTGTCCGTCCCGCCGCCCAGACGCTCGGCGATCGCCGCGACGACGCCGTCGAGCGACGCCACGCGACCGGACACCACGATGGCGTCTGGGTGCGGTACGGATACGCGCAGCGCCGCAACGGCTTTCGCGATTCCCTCGAGATACGCGTCCCATGCCAGGCGCGCGCGGGCCGAGGCCGGGTGAGACAGGGAGTCGGGCACCGGGTCCGCATCGGCATCGCCGCGCACGCGCATGACCCCGCCGGTGAACAACAGTGATTTTTCCACGCTCCCCACCAGGAACGCAACCTCGCCGTCGAGCGCACCCGCACTGCGGAGGCCGATCGGGCCCGAGGTCCCCCCGATGCCATCCACGATCTGTCCGCCCTCGACCGCCACGGCGGCCGTGAAGGCGCCTCCCAGCTCGACGAGAATGAGGGATACGTCCGTAACGGCGATGC
>PLLD01000145.1 GCA_003141205.1 Gemmatimonadota bacterium | reverse complement strand
CAGGCCGTTGGTGTTCTCGTTCGTGCCGCGCTGCCACGGACTTTGGGGATCGCAGAAGTAGACGGCGACGTCGGTGGCGATGCTAAAGCGTTTGTGCTGCGCCATCTCCAGCCCGCGATCCCACGTCAGGGAGGCCATCAGGCCGTCGGGTAAGCGCCGGACGTGTCGCGTCAGGGCGCGGACCACCGTGGCCGTGTCCTTGCTGGGGACTTTGATCAGCTGCACGAAGCGTGACTGTCGCTCGACCAGTGTCGCAATGTGCGTGTTCTTGCCGCCCGCCAGCAGGTCCCCCTCCCAGTGACCCGGCACCGCCCGCTCCTCGATGCTCGCGGGCCGCGCGGCGATCGGCACCGCATCGATGATCTGGCCGCGCGGCTGCCCCGCTGTCGAGTAGCGCCGACTCCGGCGGAGCGGGTGCTGCCGTCGCAGATGCGCGAGCAACTCCCGCTTGAGCGCGCCGCGCGCCTGGACGTAGAGTGTGCGATAGATCGTCTCATGCGAGATGTGCATGGGCGCGTCCTCGGGGTACTCCCGCCTGAGCCACCCCGCAATCTGTTCCGGCGACCAGTCGAGGCGCAGCTTCGCGGCGACCACGGCACACAGGTCCGGCTGCTGTGTGAGCCGGCACGGTTTCGGACGCTCCGCGCGACGCCAGGCCCGTGCGTCGGCGGCCACCGCTCGATAGGGCGTCCGGCCGCCATTGCGCGCAATCTCACGGCTCACCGTCGAGGCGGGCCGGTGCAACTCGCGCGCGATCTCCCGTATTGATTGCTCAGCGGCTAACCCCCGACTGATCTGCTCGCGCTCAGCACCCGTCAATGCTCGCGCGGCTCGCCGGCGCGGCGCCCGCGCAATCCCGCCCTGGACGGCCAAGCACGTGAAGATCGATCCCGGGTACTTTCGCAACGCTCGGCCAATGTCGCTCATCGACTCGCCGGCCTTCCAGCGCATCCAAAGCTCTGCTTTCTGCTCTACCGACAAACCGCGCCGACTCTCTGCCTGATGCTCTCCCACCCAACACCTCCGATGAGTACGAAAGTTCAATGGTGTTGCACTCATCGGTTGAACCCACCGCGGCCTACTTTGCCAAGGAGTCGATGTGAAGTACGGCTTCGTGGCGAAGCACCGAGCGATCTGGCCGATCGAGGGGACGTGTGACGCGCTCGGGGTGTCGCGCAGCGGCTTCTATGCGTGGCGGATGCGCCCGCTCAGTGGGCGCGCGCAGCGCGAGATCGCGCTGGGGACCACGGTGCGCGCGAGTTTCCTCGCGAGTGATCGTACGTATGGCGCCCGGCGGGTGTGGCACGATGTGCTTGCCGAGGGGGCGCGCTGCGGGCTGCACGCGGTCGAGCGGCTGATGCGTCTCCACGGGCTGCGGGCCCGGCCGCGCCGACGGGCTCGCCCGGTCGATCGCGGAGCCGCGCCCCTCGCCGCGCCAGCGCCGAACGTCCTCGATCGCCAGTTTACCGCGACGGCGCCCAATCAAAAATGGGTGGCAGACTTTACCTACGTCTGGACCGCGGAAGGCTGGTTGTTCCTGGCGGTCGTGCTGGATCTGTTCTCGCGGCGGATCGTGGGCTGGGCGATGCACGCTACGATGACCACCCAGTTGGTCACGGACGCGCTCACCATGGCAGTCTGGCGCCGCGGGGCCCGGCACGCGCTCGTCCATCACTCGGATCGCGGCAGCCAATATACGAGTGAACCGTTTCAGCGTCTGTTACGCGACCTCGGCGTCACCTGCAGCATGAGCCGATCGGGCAACGTGTGGGACAACGCCGCGATGGAGAGCTTCTTCTCGTCTCTCAAGACCGAGCGGACGGCGCAGCGGACCTATCGCACCCGCAACGCCGCGCGGGCGGACATCTTCGATTACATCGAACGCTTCTACAACCCCACCCGGAGGCACAGCACCCTGGGCTATCTCAGCCCTATCGAGTTCGAGCAGCAGCAACGTGTAGCTTAGGCGCGTGTCCACCGAACCGGCAGCAGCTCACAATCGCCCAAAGTCTATCAAGCATCTGGGGGTTCGCGAGCAATTCGCCGGGCGTCAGGCATGGCGCCGCTGAGCCACCTGGGATCCGTGAGCCTGACGCGCGTTTCGTAGTCGATTCGGCTGCGACAGCAGCGGTGTATTTGTTAACCTTAGATCGATAGACCTACGCGGATGCTCGCCGAAACCGAAACCGCGCGTAGCCGGCACGCGGGCTCAGATCGACGGTGCTGACGTGCCCTGAGTCGAACCGACCTTAGGATTCGTACTCTTCGATCTCCGTGATTTGCCGCGGGCTAAGTTTGTATAGCGCGTAAATCGCATTGTCAATTTCACGTTCCCGAATGTCGATAAGCCGCTCGATCTTTGTGCGCGCATCTGGTACGTGCTCGCGCTGCAATTGACCATGCAAACTTAGGAGCTGCCGCGCGAGTCTGGCAATTGGCGCCGCTTCTGCAATATCCACCCGCGGCACAATGAGTTGGGCTTGAGTTCCCGGCGTTGCGTGAATCAAGCCCCCTCCAAGTGAGAAATCGATCACCGCGGCAGCAAAGAAGAAGCGTTGGAGTCGCGAGTTCATCACCGCGAGGATGAACTCAAGCGGCAACGAAACAGGCGGCACAATTTCTGTAACCACGCCGTGCGGGACCACACACGCGAGGCTTTGCTCACAGTAGTGGTGATCCTCGTCGAGTGTTGCGACTATGCGGGCACGGGAAAGCATCGTTTGCGATACGATCTTGCGTGTCTCGAATAACTCTGGTGTTCGCGGACTATACATCTGCGCGGGCAGGTATCGAATGAACTGTTTGGACGGCCGTATCACGTACCGCCCGATGTCGCGCCCTTCGAGATAAGGTTTAGCCTTAGGCCGCGTCCGGTCGCTCGTCACGAGTCGTTCTTTTCCTCCCTTTCCCTTTTCCCGGGAGGAAGAGCGGAGTCCGAAGGTGACGTAGCAAAGCTCTTCGAGTCGCCAGCTTTTCTTCGCCAGGGAATCGGATAGGACTTTGCGGGGGCCGAGCAGGTCCGTCTTTAGGCTGTAAGCGGGATTCGTGCGGATCAGCCGCTGCGGCCACGTTGCGCCCGGCGCCGTCGCTAACTCGTCTGGTGTGGTCGGCCGCATCACAGCGATCAACGGTCCAGCGCCCGCGTCGGTCGGCGGCTGGTTAGCGCAAACGATGACACAATTCTTGACCATCGCCGAGTCGAAGACGTTAAGCGCAGATAGGTCCGCTATGGTACGGACCGTGGTCTTGGTCACCAAGAGTTGGCGCAGGCATGCACTATTCGGCTGGTGCAACGTTTGGATTGGGACGATGAAGCCGAGCAATCCATCGGCTCGCGTTAAGGCCTGCGCACGCTCGTAAAAGAGCATGTACACGTCCCACACATGTGTCGCGCAAGCAAAATGCGACTCAAGGTAATCCACCTGTTCCGGATAGAACTCTCTAAACAGCCGGACGCGAATGTAAGGCGGGTTGCCGAGGATCGCATCGAACCCCGGCTTTCGGCGGTCGAACACAAGTGGAAACTGTCGTTCCCAATTAAATGGATTCACACTGAGTGCTGTCTCCTGGTCGTCAAAGCCGAGTTGTCCGCCAACACCCGTGGTGAAGTCCTCGTCGATGAGTGAATTCCCGCATCGGATGTTCGCGTCAAGATCCGGCAGTGCTCGATCGTGGAACAGTTTCAGTTGAGCGGAAATCGTCTCATCGGTTTCCCCTTCCAGGACCTTAAGAAGAAGCGACAACCTCGTGACTTCTACGGCTTGAGGATCAATGTCGACGCCAAAGATGTGCGTTGTAAGTATTCGCTTGCGCTCCTCCGTCGTGAGCCGCCATAGGTTACCAACTGCTCGCCGGAGCCGCGGATGGCGGCCGCGCGCCCACTGGGCGGGCTTATTCGTGGAATACCACGATTCGTACCAGTTGAGCAGGAACTGGTAGACGCCAAGAAGAAATGAACCCGACCCACAAGCAGGATCGCAGATGCGGCGCTCGATTGTTGTCTTAGGTGTCTTTCCCTCGAAGAGCGGCTCGACTACCTGCCGCACTATGAAATCGACGATAAACGTTGGCGTGTAGTACACGCCACCGGCCTTCTTGACTTCCGGCTTCTCTTCCACCACCACCCGTGTTGGCGACGTTAAGCGGATTACTCGTCCGAGGAACTGCTCGTAAACCTGGCCAAGGATGTCGGCCGGAATAACGCGGAAGTCGTAAGGCCCCGGGTAATAGAGGCGACCCACAATTTCCTTGAGTGGCGCGTCGTCGATATGCAGTTGTGGAGTCAAGAGGTCCGGCGAGACCGAGCGGCCTTTCTCAGGCCGGAAGTGGAAGAGGCCGGAATTGTACCTATTGTCGGCCTGGACGAACCGCTCGCAGAGGTGGTGGTAGACGTCGGCTGTGGTGACGGCATCCCGAAGGGCGCCGTTTGGCTCAATGCCCCGGTCTTCGCATATTCGGAGGAAGACGATCCGATCGATGGTCTGCTGGACTGCGTAGTTTAGATCGCGTTCCACGAGTCGGAGCGTACCGTTCCGTAACGCGATGTTGCGGGCCAGGATCTCGCGCCAGGTCTCAATGTCTTGGAGAAAAGCCTCGTCAACCGGGATCGTGCCCCGTTTCTGACGCGTACTATCTGCGAATCGGTCGAAATCGCCTCGTGAAACGGCGGCTTCTGAAAAACGGCCGGCGATGTCGTCCCACCGCGTAACGTATTCGTCGTACGTGAGATATAGGATTCGCGCCGTGCCGGCGTTATCTCCCTGTCGGATAGGTACCCGCGTGTCGTAGACGGCAAATTCTTGAAAATCGGTGAGAATGCTGACGGGCAGTTTGGCGCTCCAGCCGTACCGCCTTAGTTGAAGTGCCGGGGCTGGGTCGGTCTTGAGGTTCACCGAGGGCCTCTTTGTCTCGACAAAGAAGCGCCCGAGGCCCCCGATGCGGAAAAGGTAATCCGGCGCCTTGTGGCCCCCAGCAACCCGGACCGATGCTTCGTGCACCACGGGCTTGTAGGGCTCTGCCCATCCTCGGCGGTTGGTGACGTCCCACCCGAGGATCTCGAATAAGGGGTCGACAAACTCGCGTCGGAGCTGCGTCTCATTGTACGCTGCGCTCGCGTATATGTCGGCATTACGCCGAAACTGATCGACTAGGTCAACGAGTGCCGAAGGGGGACTGGTCCCGAGATTAGCGGGCCGGGTCGCAACATGATTGGAGGCAGCGCACATAGATCACCCGTGGCGTTGGCAGCTATTTATGTGGCGTTTGCAGACCGGCAATATTAATGAGCTCCTGAGCAACAACACGAACGTGGGGAGCAAGCTTTTCGATTTCGATGGGATATGCATTATAGCGTCGGCTGTGCGCTGACTTGTCGCCCATATCCTTGAGACGGGGCAGTGCTCTCTTGCAGTTCCGGCTCAGATTCCAACTCGATTCATCCAGTGCTTTCGCAATGAGGTCATTGAGGAACATAAAATCGCCGGCCGCATTCTTGATCGTGTCAGCGAGACCCTTCGCTTCGAATGTTTCTATGATCAATGTCTCAACCAATCGTCGCATCATCACGGCACATGCATCCGAGTAGCCGCTTTCGTAGGTGCCATTGATCTGATTAGCGACACGCTCGATATAGGCGCGTGTGCGGGTGGTAAGAGCGCGCGGAAGGATATGCTGTGAGCGGGAAACGACGCCTTCGGGTGGCGGCCCAAGTTGCAACGCCACCTCCTCTTGGATCGCTGCGGCTATCTGAGCTACTTCGTCAACCGTCGCCACTAGGCTCTTCGGCGTTGTACAGATGTTTGGCCATGCTAGCGAATACCTGTTCAATCTGATCCTTCGTGGCGTCGGCCGCGATATGAATCTGAATGTCGATGTGCAGCTTTGGCCGCGCCGATTCTCGCTTCGGCCGCTCGTCGGATTCCTCTCCCTCCGCGACAGGCGTGACGCGCCGCTTCGTTGCGTCTTTCGGGGCTGGTCTGCGGCGGCGCTCCGCGGGCGCCGGCGCGGCCGGCTTGGTGTCGGTCGGTTGTTCGTGCCCAGCGAGCTGACGTAAGGCTTGGAATGTCGCCGCTTGCCGCTGACCTATGATCAGGCTGGTCTGATCGGCCGCTCGGAAAAACGTAATCAGGTCATCTTTGGATAGCTGCCACGCGGCGTCACTGTGATCGTCAAAGAGCCCTTGATAGGCGGCGCGCACCATCGGGCCGAACTCCGCGGCGAATTCCGAATCCTTATGCTTGCTGAATGCTGCTTGAGCGGTCGGCTGAGGGTGACCTTCGTCGTCCATCAAACCCAAGAAACGCAAAACGGAGATTATATACCTCTCGTTCTGGGGCGCGATGCCGGATCGCTTAAGGTAGGCAACAGTGACGGCGCCCGGAAAGCTGGCGCGCAGTCTCTTGATAGCTGCGGTTAGTCCGGGGATCGTATTGGCGTACGGGTATAACACGTTGATCCTCCTCCTTTCCGAAAATGGGGGGCGTTTGGGGGGCGGAA